>NZ_JALKFU020000132.1 GCF_023242965.2 Frankia sp. AgKG'84/4 | reverse complement strand
GCGTCGCCCTGTCCCGGCTGCGCAGATGCCCACGGCTGCCCGCCGGGCCATTCCGGCGCGGGCAACGGGCCCTGGGGGCCTCGCTGCCCAGGCTGCGGTCCCTGCGGCGGCTGGCCGGGCCACGCCTGACCCGGCCATGGCTGCCCTGGTTGCGGCTGCCCTGGTTGCGGCTGAGTGCCCGACCATTGGGGATAGCCCGGCGGTTGCGGCGCGCCCGGGGGCACCGGCGGTCCGTAGTACGGGTGGCCCGGCTGGCCCGGCGCCGTCTGCTGGCCGGGGTAGCCACCGGGAAACTGCTGGCCGGGCGTCGGGTACGGGCCGG
This sequence comes from Frankia sp. AgKG'84/4, assembly GCF_023242965.2. GTDB lineage: Bacteria > Actinomycetota > Actinomycetes > Frankiales > Frankiaceae > Frankia. Next base: position 10,523 of record NZ_JALKFU020000132.1, on the reverse strand, counting down.
CCTGTGCCTGCGTGCCCTTGACGCGGCGGGCCCCGAAGACCTTCTCCGCCCAGGCCGGACGGCGGCGGCGCCACTGGTCGCGGACGACCCAGACGAGCCCGAGCGAGGCGAGGGTCCCGGCGATCGGCGCCACCCAGAGCTGGCTGGCCAGCAGGTAGATCGCCAGGACGACGGTGAAGACGTAGCCGGTGACGAAGAAGACGAACGGTCGGATCTGGAACTGGCTGAGCCTGTCCCGCAGCAGCACGGCTGGGAACAGCCAGATGAGGAACCCGAAGAAGACGGCCGTCAGCGGGGCGAGGAAAAGGTACGCGAAGAACGTTTCCATGGTCGCGGATCCGGGCGGTCGAGGCGGATCAGGCCGGGTCGGGCCCGGTCGCGACGTCCCGACCGTGCACCATCGTCGGCTGGCCGGCGAAGTACGGTCCCAGCGCCGCCCGCCAGCGGACAAAACGCTCCGATTCCCGGAAGTTCAGCAGATGGCTATCAACGGTGTCCCACTCGACCAGAAGTGTGAAGCCCGTCGGCTCCTCGAGGAGTCGAACCAGCCGAGCGGACCGGCAGCCGGGCGTTCCGAGGAGCTCCGGACGCACCTGCCGGTAGGCCGCGGCGAACTCCTCCTCGGTGCCCGGGCGCACGTCGAACCGAGCAATCTCCAGCACACCCGGGGCGGCGGTGTCAGCTCCGTCGTCACTCACCAGTCACACTCCTCGCTGTCCGCCCTGGATCCGGGGGCGACCCGACAGGCCGGGGCCGTGACGCCCAGTGTGTCACCGTCGGCGGGCGCTGGTCCGCGGACCGGTGCACCTGACCGACACCGTCGACTAGTTCGCCATGTCGACGAAGCGGGAGTAGTGCCCCTGGAAGGCGACCGTGACGGTGCCGGTCGGCCCGTTGCGGTGCTTCGCGATGATGAGATCGGCCTCGCCGGCGCGGGCCGACTCCTTCTCGACCGTGTCCTCCCGGTACAGCAGGATGACCGCGTCCGCGTCCTGCTCGAGGCTGCCGGACTCACGCAGGTCGGAGACCTGCGGGCGCTTGTCCGCCCGCTGCTCGGAGGCACGGTTGAGCTGCGAGATCGCGACGACCGGGACGTCCAGCTCCTTGGCCAGCAGCTTCAGTGAGCGGGAGATCTCGCTGACCTCCTGCTGGCGGCTCTCGACCTTCTTCGGCGATGACATGAGCTGTAGGTAGTCGAGGATGACCAGGCGCAGCTCGTTGCGCTGCTTCAACCGCCGGGCCTTGGCCCGGATCTCCATCATGGTCAGGTGCGGGCTGTCGTCGATGAACAGCGGCGCCTCGGACACCTCGCCCATCCGGCGAGCCAGCCGGCCCCAGTCGTCGTCGGTGAGCCTGCCCGTGCGGATGTTCTGCAGCGAGACCCGCGCCTCCGCGGACAGCAGCCGCATGGTGATCTCCATGCGGCTCATTTCCAGCGAGAAGATGACCGAGGTCATCCCGTTCTTGATCGACGCTGCCCGGGCGAAGTCCAGGCCCAGGGTGGACTTGCCCACCGCCGGCCGGGCCGCGACGATCCACAGCTGACCGCCGTGCAGGCCGTTGGTGAGCTCATCGAGATCGGTGAAGCCGGTCGGCACGCCGGTGAGCGTGCCCTCGTGGCCGGCGATCGACTCGATCTCCTCCAGGGTCGGATGGAGCAGATCCGCCAGCGCGGCGTAGTCGTCGTTCGTCCGCCGTTCGGTGACCTCGTAGACGGCGGCCTGGGCGCGGTCCACGACGTCGCTGACGTCGGGCGCGGCGCCGTAGGCGAGCTGGACGATGCGGGTGCCCGCCTCGGCGAGGCGGCGCAGCACCGCCTTCTCCGCGACGATGCGGGCGTAGTAGCCGGCGTTGGCGGCGGTCGGCACGCTGGAGATCAGAGTGTGCATGTAGCCCGGGCCGCCGACGCGTTCGAGCTGGTCGCGGCGGCTGAGCTCGGCGGCGACGCTGATGACGTCGGCGGGCTCACCCCGACCGTACAGGTCGCCGATGACCTCGTAGACGATCCCGTGCGCGGGCCGGTAGAAGTCCGCGATCTGCAGGACCTCGACCACGTCGGCGATGGCGTCCTTGGACAGCAGCATGCCGCCGAGCACGCTCTGCTCGGCCGGGAGGTCCTGCGGCGGGGCCCGGTCGAACTCCGCGGCACCCCCGCCTGCACGCGAGATCTCAGTGACGCTCATGACGCGCCCTCCCGCCTGCGGAGATCCGGCTTCTCAGCGATCCGTAGTCGAACACATGTTCGTACAAGCCGGGGCGGCGGTCAACGGGCCGCGCCGCCATGGTGCGCGGCACCGCGGTGGGTGGCCGCCGTACGGATGGCACCCAAGTCTGGCGGCCCGACCTTACGGATCGGCAGCCACCCCCGCCAAAAAGTTATCCACAAGCTCTTGTGGATAAGCTGTGGGTAACCGCCGTGAACCTGGGGAGAAGCTCGGGATGAACGTGCCTCTCCTGTGGATAACGCGGATCGGGATCCCGGACAAACCCAGGTGTGGTGCGGTGCCACCGGGGATCCGTCTGTGGATAACCGGGCCGGCAAAATAATTCTGGGAACCGTCGGGCCTGGGAACGCGAACTCCCCCGGGCCGACCGCCGCACGGGCATGTCGATCCGGGGGAGTCCAGAGCACGAGAGTGCTCCGTAGCCGTACCTACGCCTTGCGCACCTGGACCTTGACCGAGGCCGTGACCTCGGGGTGCAGGTGCACGGCGACGGTGTAGGCGCCGAGCGTCTTGATCGGGGTGGTCAGTTCGACCCGCCGCCGATCAAGGTCGGGCCCGCCGGCGTCGGTCACGGCCGCGACGACGTCGGCCGCCGTCACCGAGCCGAACAGACGGCCTTCCTTGCCGGCGCGGCTGGTGAGCTCGACCTTGAGGCCGCCGAGCTGACCGGCGATCTCCTTGGCGTGGTCCAGGTCGCGCACGGAGCGCGCGTCCCGGGCCCGCTTGATCTGCTCGACCTGACGCTCCGCGCCCTTGGTCGCGAGGATCGCGTACTTGCGCGGGACCAGGTAGTTGCGTCCGTAGCCGTTCGCGACCTCGACGATGTCACCGGGGCTACCGAGCCCGGGGACTTCCTGAGTGAGGATGAGCTTCATCGCGCCGCCCCCTAGCGAGCAGTCGCGGTGTAGGGCAGCAGCGCCATCTCGCGGCTGTTCTTGACCGCTGTCGCCACGTCCCGCTGATGCTGGCTGCAGTTACCGCTGACCCGCCGGGCACGGATCTTGCCCCGGTCGGAGATGTACTTGCGCAGCAGCGAGGTGTCCTTGAAGTCGATGTAGTCGACCTTGTCCTTGCAGAAGACGCAAACCTTCTTCTTGGGCTTGCGTACGGCTGCCTTGGCCATGGAAGTGCTACGGCCCCGTTGCGCCGTCCTCGCGGAGGACGACGAGCGCCCGCTCAAAACGGAGGCTCGTCTGAGTAGCCACCGGCCGGCTGCTGCGACCAGGGGTCATCGTTCGGCGCCGCGTTTGCGAAGCCGCCGCCAGCCGGGGGCCCGGAAGGTCCGCCGGTGGGCGCCTCGTAGCCGCCACCACCGCCACCAAATCCGCCACCGCCACCGCCGCCACCGCGGGCGGCGCGGACGACCTTGGCGGTCGCGTAACGCAGGCTCGGGCCGACTTCGTCGACATCGAGCTCAATAACAGTTCGCTTCTCGCCCTCGCGGGTCTCGAACGAACGCTGCTTCAGCCGTCCCGACACGATGACTCGGGCTCCCTTCTGCAGAGACTCTGCGACGTTCTCCGCGGCCTGCCTCCAGACGGAGCAGCGCAGGAACAGCGCCTCCCCGTCCTTCCACTCGTTGGACTGACGGTCCAACGTGCGGGGGGTGGACGCCACGGTGAAGCTCGCGACGGCCGCCCCGTTGGGCGTGAACCGCAGTTCGGGGTCGCTGGTCAGGTTGCCAACGACGGTGATGATCGTTTCACCGGCCATGGGCGCCCTCTCCCATTTCGGCGGCCCACGACAGCGGGCGCACCGCCGTCAGGGTGGACCGGATCATGCCGCTACCCGGCGGGGCTGACGCGGCTTCTTCGGCTCGGGCAGCCGGATGACCTTCGTGCGCAGGACCGACTCGTTCAGCAGAAGCTGCCGGTCAAGCTCGGCGACCACGGCCGGCTCCGCATGCAGGTCGATGACGGCGTAGATGCCCTCATGGTTCTTCTGGATCTCGTACGAGAGCCGCCGCCGGCCCCACACGTCGACCTTCTCCACCACGCCGCCGCCCTGCCGGACGACGCCGAGGTACTGGTCGAGGGACGGCGACACGGTGCGTTCCTCGAGATCGGCATCGAGGATCACCATGAGCTCGTAATGGCGTGCCAAGGTTGAACCCACCTCCTGTGGACTCAGCGGCCACGGGTTGTCCGTGGCAGGAGGGACCGCGCGCCGGATCTGCGCCGCCGCGAACGCGCCAGGCGGCACCAACCAGGGTCGGATCGGCCATCGGCGCATCCCGGCGATCAACAGGGCACGGCACCCGATCGCGGCAGGACGATCGATCCGATGATCGATCGGGGCCTGACCAGCAGACGGGCACGTACGCCAGCGCACGGCATGTCTCGGCGAGTTTACTCGATCCGGTCCCTGGACCTGGGCACGCCCACCGCCAGGACCACACGGAGCCAGGCCGTCCCCACTCCGGCCAGGCAGACGAGGTCCGCGGTCACCAGCAGCCCACGCACCTGCCGGGACGGAGCCGGATCCGCGATCGCCAGCACGATGGTGGTAAGCACGGCGAGCAGCGCACATCCGACCAGGACCCGGACGATGGCTCCCGGCGCCCACCTCGCGGAATCCCCGGGCCGATCCGCGTTCCCACGCCGCTCCTCGCCCGCGACGTCACCGACGTCCACCCCGTCGCCCCCATCCACCTCAGTCGACCCATTTCCCCTGGGTGAAGGCGACCACGAAAGCCACCATCACGGGTCCGCACACACACAGATAGGTCGAGGCCACCCAGGGACGGCGGGCGGCGAGCCGGGCCAGCATCAGGTAGAGCGGGAACGCCACGAGGATGCCGCGGATCCCCGACGCGTAGTAGTTCGTGCACCCCATGATCGCGGTCATCACGCCGAGGAACGTGGCCTCCCCCCACCGTCGTCCGGCGAGCAGGGCGATCGTCAACGCCACGCCGACGACGACCGCGAGCAGTTCACCGCGCCAGAACCAGACGAAGGCCGACTGGCCGTCGCCGTCCAACGCTGCCGACCAGGTGGCCGACCATCCCGACCAGGGCCAGTCGACCTCGCGATGCCAGCCGACGCGCATGGCGTCCGTGTACGACCCCCAGCCGCCGGTGCGCACCCGCAGGTAGCCCAGGTAGGCCACGACAGGCATCGGCACCAGCGCCAGCGACAGCGCCGGCCAGGCGAACACCGGGCGCCCCGCGGCCCGCCGGGACACGACGTACTGCACCGCCAGCGCCACGCCGAACGCGACGCCGCTGATCCGCGCGGACGCCGCCCCCGCCCCGAGCAGCCCGGCGAGCCACCAGCGGTCCCGGCGGGCGGCCAGCCACGAGGCACTCGCGAAGGCCAGGAAAACGCCTTCCGAGTAGGCGGCGAACAGGAAGACGGCATAGGGGAAGCAGATCAGGCTGACGACCGCGAACCTGGCCGCCCGCTCCCCCACCTCGTCGGCGGCGAGGCGCCACAGCGCGGCCGCGGTGACCACGCCGGCGAGCAGGGAGACGATCAGGCCCGCCGCGATCCAGTCGCGGACGAACAGGTGGACGAGCCGGATCGCCAGCGGCAGGCCCGGGAAGTCGACCTCGGTGCGGTCCGCGTACGCGGGGGACAGGTAGCCGTAGCGGGCGACCTTGGTGAACAGTCCGACGTCCCAGCGGTCCCAGAGGGTACGCAGCCCGGGGGCGTCCCGAGCCGATCCCGGCGTCAGCGCGCGGGCGGCGGCCAGGGACAGCAGCGCGACGGCGATCCGGCTGCCCAGCCAGAGCGGCAGCGTCGCCCGCACCGACTCCGGCAGACGGGACCAGCCGGCACGAACGCCTGTGGACGGCTCAGCCTCGGTGGGCGTAGCCACAGCCACGGATCGTCCGCCGGGCGTCGGGTGCGGGTCCTCGTCATCCATCGGTGGAGCCTTCGTCACCGGACGGCGACGCGGGGCCCGCGGCGGCGGAGTTCCGGGGCCGGAACAGCGCCCCCGGCTCGATCGGCTCGAGTCGGGGACCCGCCGGCGACGCGCCCTGCCCCGCGCCCGACCGGGTCCGCCGACCCCGCCAGCCGCCCCGCACGTCGGGAGCGTGGTCGAGGACCCCGCCGGCCGGGTCGTCGAGGGCCGTCAGGTCGAGGGCGGCGTCCGGCCGGTCCACGCTGAGCCGCTCCTCGTCGTTCGGTGCTCGGCCAGCGCGGACCACGTCGGCCCTGGGATGCAGGATCTCCCGCACGACGAAACCGGCGATGACGAGCAGGATCAGGTCGCGCAGCGCCACCGCGGAGACGAACCAGCCGCGGTCGATGCCCCGTCTGCCCTGGGTGTCGTTGTAGATGAAATGCATGAACCGGGTGAACAGCACCCAGGCCTCGCTGAGCTGCCAGAGCAGGAACAGCCGCCAGCGCGGCCGCGCGAGCGCGACCAGGGGCAGCAGCCAGATCGTGTACTGCGGCGAGAACACCTTGTTGCTCAGCAGGAACGCCACGACGAGCAGGAACAGGACCTGGGGCAGTCGCGGCCGGCGCGGCGCGAGCCAGGTCAGCAGGCCGATCGCGATCACCGCCACCACCAGGGTCGCGCCGGTGATGAGGTTCAGGGTGTGCACGGGCAGCCCGTGATCCCGGATGCCCTGCAGGATCAGGGGCAGCCCGACGGCCAGGGTCGCGAACGCCGCCACCGCACCCGCGACCGCCAGCCGGCGGGTGTCCGGCCGGTGCGCGATGAGCGCGGCCGCCGCCGCGATCACGACGATCGCGGTGAACAGGCAGATCAGCAGGTGCATCGGGGCGAACCAGGCCGGGTCGTGCCGGCCGGCGAGCCAGGTCGCGCCGAAGGCCAGCGAATCCCAGTCGGCGCCCCGGTCGGAGTTGAGGTCGACGAACCGGGCGAGCCCGTTGCGGGCGCTGTCCGGCCCGCCGCCGAGCAGCGACGTCCAGTGCCCGCCATGCCAGAAGGTCGTCCAGATGCTGTCGCCGACCCTGGCGTTCTGCTGGTTGAAATAGCCGGCCGTCAGCCACAACGGGACCAGCACCACGACCACGGTCAGCACCGCGGCAAGGAGGGCTTTCGCCCATTCCCGCATCTTGCCCGCCCGCAGGCAGAGCAGCCCCAGGCCCAGCAGGAACAGCAGCGGGTAGAGCTTGGTGAGGATCCCCAGTCCGATCAGCACGCCCGCCAGCCGGGGGGCCCGCCGGGACCAGGCGAGCAGACCGCCGGCGGCGAACGCCACGGCGAGAATGTCCCAGTTCGTCAGCAGGTGCAGCACCAGGGCTGGCGCGAGCGCGAACAGGGCGGCGTCCCAGATCCGCCGTGACCCGGCCGTCAGTGCCGTGCAGGCCACCGCGATGCAGGCGGCCACGGTGAACAGCAGCGCCGTGAGGTCGTAGAAGACCGCGGAACGCCGGTCCATCGAGTAGTGGTCGAACACCCGCTGGCCGTTCTCGACCCGGTACACCGCCTGCGGGGACGAGGCCAGCCCCGCAGGCACGGCGACGAGTTCCATGGCCGCGCCGATCAGCGGCGGGTACTCCGTCGGGTAGTCCAGGTAGGGGAGCTTCCCGTCGACCAGCCCCTCCTGGCTGTACAGCGCGACCACATCGGAGTAGCACAGGGCGCTGTACTGGTGCTCGTGCGCCCAGTTACGGGTGTCCCGGCAGCCGGCTTTCTGAGCGTAGCCAAGCATGCAGGCGATGACGACGAACGCCATCAGCACCCGCAGTGGGGTCAGCCAGCCGGGCCGGCCCGGCCCGGCCGCGTGCCCGCCGGGTGGCCCGCCGATCAGCTGGCTCGCGCCCCCGACGACCGGATCCTCCCGGGCAGGGCAGACGCGGGCGGGAGACGCCGGTGTCATGGCCATGTCGGCCATTCTCACCCACCACCACGAACCGTCAGGTCACCAGCTACACAGGCTATCGACGATCAGACAGTCAGTGCGGGGTCGGACCGGTGGACTGGCCGTTCCCCGTCCCGGCGGTGCCAGCCGTGCGGGGGCGCATCGTGACGACGCCCCCGGTCGGCTGACGCGCCGGGCCGGTCGGCCCACCGGTTACTGGAAAGGGTCGACGATGACCCCCGTCTGCCGGGGCCTCGGGCGGTTCTCGCCGGGCTGCTGGGGCTGCTGCGGCTGCTGGCCGCCGCCGGTCCCACCGCTGGCACCGCCGTTGAACAGGTCGCCGAGGTCGATGCCGGTGCCCGGTGTCGGGACGGCGGACATCGTCGGCGTCGGGCTCGGCGCCGGCTCGTTGTCCTGCACCATTCCGCCGAAGGCAGGCGGGTCGAACGTCGACTTGGGCACTCCCTGCAGGGCGGCGTCCATGAACGCCTTCCAGATCCTGGCCGGATAGGTGCCGCCGTAGACACCGTTCTGCGCGCCGGGGATACCTGTAAGCACCTGGCTGTGCAGGCCCTTGCCGCGGAACATGTCCACACAGGACGCCAGCTCTTTGGTGTATCCGCAGAACCAGGCGGAGTGGAAGCCCGAAGTGGTGCCCGTCTTACCCGCGGCCTCCCGCCCTCCGGCGAGTCTCGCCTTCGTACCGGTGCCGGCCGGGTCGGTGAGGACGCTCTGCAGGGCGTAGGTGGCGTCGCGTGCCACTGTGGTGGGAATGACCTGTTTGGCGGCTGGATTGCCGGAGTAGATGACCTGGCCGGTACCGTCGACCACCTTGTCGACGATGTGCGGCGCGGCCCGCACGCCGTTGGCGGCGAGTGTCGCATACACCGTGGTCATATCAATGGCGTGAATCGGGTCCTGGCCCAGCGTCAGGCCAGCCTCGACCCGGAGCGACCTGTTTTCCGGAATGCCGAGCAGGCGCGCCGTGTTGATAACGTTCTGCACGCCAAGATTCTGGGCCAGCGGCGCATACACCGTGTTGATCGAGAGGGCCGTGGCCTTGATGAGGTTCAGATAGCCAAGGTCGCCGCCGTCACCCTCGTCGTTGCTGACCACGTAGTCACCCGGCAGAGTGACGTGCTCTGGCGCGGCGAACGTGGATTTCAGGTTGATGTTCTTCTGCAGGGCCGCGACCAGTGTGATTGCTTTGAAGGTGGAGCCGGATTCCACGTCGGCCGTGGAAACATTGTCCACAAACTCTTCTCGCCCCTGGGAATCTCGCCCGTAGAGCGACCCGCCATACCAGGCAAGCACCCGCCCGGTTCCCGGTTCGACGGCCACCAGGCCGGTTCGCAGATCCGGTACAGCGGCGTACGCGGTACCCAGCACGGTCGTGACGGCCTCGTAGGCGGCCATCTGCCGGCCCTTGTCGATCGTGGTGGTGATACGCAGACCGCCCCGGTTGACCTGGTCGTCGGTGATCCCGGCGCCCTTCAGCTCCCTTTTCACTTCGTCGCGGATGTAACCGATCTGAGCGGACGAGGTGGTCGGGTCGCCCGGCACCGGGATGACTGGCGGGGGTTTCTCGCTGGTGATCGACGCCGGCGCCCAGCCCTCCGCGGCCATGGTCGCGACGACATCGTGCCATCGGTTCGCGGCCGGGCCCGGGTTCTCCGCCGGGTCGAGATAGTTCGGGGCGCGGATCAGGCCTGCGAGCACGGCGCCCTGCTGGGGGGTGAGCTGCGCCGCCGTCGTGTTGAAGTACGCCTTCGACGCCGCCTCGATGCCGTACGCGCGCCGGCCGAAGTAGATCGTGTTCAGATAGAACTCCAGGATCTGGTCCTTGGAGTACTTCTGGTCCAGCTTCACCGCGAGCGCGATCTCCCGCATCTTGCGGGTGAAGGTCCGCTCCTGGGTGAGGTAGGCGTTCTTGGCGTACTGCTGGGTGATAGTCGATCCGCCCTGCAGTTCACCGCCGGTGACGTTCACGTACAGGGCTCGCGCGATGCCCTTCGGGGAGATACCGGGCTCGTGGTAGAAGTTCTTGTCCTCGGCCGCGAGCGCCGCGTGCTGCATGCCCTTGGACACCTCGGCCAGCGGAACGTCGGTGCGGTTCACCGTTCCGATGCGAACGAGCTCGTCGCCGGTGTCCTGGTTGGAACCGGCGGGCGGACCGTAGTAGATAATCGATGTCTGGGCGGTCTTGACCTGGCCTGGCAGCGGCACCTGGGTGGCCGCGTAGATCACGGCGATGCCGGCGACGAACAGCAGGATCGAGGAGAACAGGCCGGCCACCACCAGGCGGCGCAGCCACCTCGGACGGCGTCGCCACCACATCGGACCACGCTTTCCCTGACCTGGGCGGGGGGGCTGCCCGGAGCGTCCCCGGCCAGACCGGCCTGGCCCGCTCGGACCATCCGGACCGCCGGGGCCGTCCATCGCGGCCCGGTACGCGCGGGTGGGCTCACCTCGGCGCGGGCCGGTGCCCGGGGCGGCCATCCGACGCGGCCCGGTCC
>NZ_JALKFU020000131.1 GCF_023242965.2 Frankia sp. AgKG'84/4 | reverse complement strand
GCCGTACGCGGCGGCCGCGCTCACCGCCTGCTCGGCGGCGGCGAGGGCGTCGGCGCGCACGTCGCCGGTGAGCCCGACCGGAGCCGTCTCGTCCACCAGCGGTCCGCCCGGCAGGCTCGGCGTGCCGTTGCGGGACGGGGGCCCGGACAGCACATCCACACAGGAGAGATGGAGAAAGCGGTCGACCCCGGCCCGGGTGGCCGCGTCGAGCAGGTTCGCCGTGCCGCCCAGCGTGACCCGGCGGATCTCGGCGGCGGACACTCGCACCGGCCCGCCGGGACGGCCCGGTCGGACCGGGGTGAGTTCCGCGACCCCGCCGGTGCCGACGGCTGCGGCGTGCACGACCAGGTCAGCGCCCTCCAGCGCCCGCTCCCACTCGCCCGGGCGGCTGATGTCGGCCAGCACCGTCCCGGGCGCGCGCCGCACGTCCAGCGCGACGACGTCCACGCCCTGCCTTCGCAGCGCGTGGGTCAGCGCCCCACCGAGAAAACCGGCCGCGCCGGTGACCACCGCCCGAACCACGGCCACTCCTTATACCTGGGCACCCGCGCCGGGCGCCCCGCGTCGACGGCGCTGTCGCGCCCGCCGCCGCCCGGCTCACCAGGTCCGCCGTCCCCGTTCGCCGACGGCGACGACGTCCCGACCCTACGGGATCGCCCGTGGCGCGGGACCGGCCCGGCGGCCCGAGTCGATCCGGCCGCCGGTCCGGGGACCAGCCCTGGTTGTCAGGCCGTCAGATCAACGCGCGGGAGTCGCGAAGTCCTGCGTCCAGTACGTGCCGTAGGGACCGCCGGTCGCGACGCCCACGCCGATCCGGGTCAGCCCGCAGTTGACGATGTTCGCCCGGTGCCCGGGGCTGTTCATCCATGCCTGCAGGACGGCGCTCGGATCGCTCTGACCGGCCGCGATGTTCTCCGCGGCAGCCGAGAAGGCAAAGCCGGCGGCCGTGATCCGGTCGAAGGGGCCGCGGCCGTCGGGGCTGTCATGGCTGAAGTAGGCGGCCAGCGCCATGTCGGCGCTGTGCGCCTGGGCGACGGCTGTCAGCACCGGATCGATGCTCAGCGCCGGGCAGCCGGCGGCGCGCCGCTGCTCGTTGGTCTTCGCGACCACCCCGGCCGGGTAACCGCCCGCCGGTGATGCGGCAGCCGGCACCCGGGTCGGGGTCGCGGGAGCGGGTGGCGCGGTGGTGGCGTTCGGCCGACTGGCCGGAGGCGGCGGGGCCGGGTCGTTGTGGGTGGGACTTCCCCCGGTGTCCCGTGGTGGCGCCGTGGTGGCCGGCGGCGGAACCGACGTCGGGCTGGGAGCCGGCGCGGTGATCGGCGCGGCCATCGGGTGGGCCGGACCGCCGCGATCGGCGGTCGCGGTCGGCGCCGGGACCGGGGGATTCGTGGGAGTCGAAGCCCGGGCGGGCACGGCCGCGGCGATGCCCGGCGCGGTGGTCGAGGCCGCCTGCCCGTTCGCCGCCTGCCCCGCGCCGACCTGTGGGTCGCATCCGGACCCGCCCACCAGGCAGAGGATCGCGAGTGGCAACGGGACGAGCAGGATGCCCGCGGCCGAACGCGGGCGGATGGCGGCGGGAGAGGCAGAGGTGGTCCGGCGCCGGAGGATCCGGGGCCTCGGGTGCGTGGGTCGCATCGATTCCTTCGCTCGGTCGGCCCCCCCGACCTCGCCCCTGGATCGTCTAGCTAGCTGGACATGGTCAGCACTGACCACGCCTCAGTCCAGGTGGTCTACCCGAAGCAATCGGGTGACAGCGATGGAGACTACCCTTCGGGTCGCCCATCTGGGCGATGGGGAGCCTGGAGCAGCCCAGGGAGCACGTAAAGACAACTAAAAGGATGCAAGCGATTACTCTCAGCTATCTTGCGGAGGAGCGCGGAACGGGCAAAAACCGTCCGAGACGGACCGAGGGCGCCCGGCAGGACCGATGCGGGCGGGACGAGGGGGCGCGGCCCACCGTGCCTTTACCCGGTGCGCGTTAGTACCGACGACGTACCGGCCATCCGCCCGCGGGCCTTCGGCCGAGCACGGACCCGGGGCACCTCGCGCCGCTGTCGGCTCACCGATCGCCGGCAGAGCCGGCGACGGCCGGTGGCTCGCCGTCGAGGGCGGTCGGCGGCGTCGGGGGGTTGGGTATCCCGCCGCCGGCCCGCCGGCGAGCGGAGCGCCGACGCAGCAGTTCACCACCCGCGCCCGCCAGCACGGAGACGACGACCACCACCGCTGCGAGCCAGCCGGCGGCGTCGCGCAGACCAGGAATCCCCGCCGCCAGGTAGCCCAGCAGAATCAGCCCGATACCCCACACCAGCGCGCCGGCCACGGCGGCCACCAGGAAGCGGGAGCGCGGCATGGCAACCGCGCCGGCGAGCACCGGCGCGAAGGTTCGCGCCCACGGGACGAACCTCGCGGCAACCAGCGTCACCGACCCGAAGCGGCGGTAGAACTCCTCCGTGCGGGTGAGGGCCGCCGCATGCCGACGTTCCAGAAAGGGCCGACCGAGGCGCGCGCCGGTGTAGTAGCCCACCACTGCACCAAGGCTGGCGGCGGTGCCGGCGCCGACGGACAGAACGTAGATGGACACGTCCGTGTCGGCGTCCGCCGCGACCAGACCGGCGGCGAACAGGATGGTGTCCCCAGGGAGCCAGAACCCGATCAGGACCCCGCTCTCGACAAAAATCATCGCGAACAGGACGGCGTACAGCGTCGTTCCGGACAGACTGCCGACCTCCACCTGTCCAGTGTGCCGGGTTGCTCTCCGCGACGGCGCCCGCCCCGCCACCTCCTGCGGCCACGGACCACACCCGAACCCGCATGGCACGGGCCCACCTGGGGCAGGCGGCCCGCTCCCGGTGCGTGTTCCGATCTCCCGGCATCGCGCCGCAACGCCGGCGCCTTCCTGACTCCCCGGCGCCTTGTCCTTGTCTCTCCGGCTCCCTTGTCTCTCCGGCTCCCTGGTCTCTCCGGCTCCCTGGCCTCTCCGGCTCCCTGGCCTCTCCGGCTCCCTGGTCTCTCCCTTCTCCCACGCTCCCGCCGCCCTCCACTCCTTTCTTCTCCACTGCCTGACCCCCACTCCGTTGCCTCGGGCGGACGGGCCAGCCGCGGGGTCACGTTCCGGCCATCGGATCGGCCGGTGCCATCCCGGCCCGAACGGTCGCCCCGAACGACGAGCGAGGTCGCCAGGCGCGCCACATCCGCGGGTAAACCGCCCGCGGGGCAAGTCCGTTCGGGACCGGAACCGATGCCCGAACGAGCCCGGCGCACATTGCCCCGGCGACGTCCGCCGCATCCGAGCACCTGAACGACGCGCGCCGTCATACCCTTCGCCCACCGACAGTCCGCCGGCAGGTCTGCGGCCCGTTCCGGTTGGCCAGCGCCGCCATCTATGGCTGATCGGCGCCCCGACAGCTTCGACAAGGAGCCCCACCAATGCCCATCGCCACGCCTGAGATCTATGCCGAGATGCTCGACCGGGCCAAGGCCGAGGCCTTCGCCTACCCCGCGATCAATGTCAGTTCCTCCCAGACTCTGAACGCCGCCCTGCGGGGATTCGCCGAAGCGGGCAGCGACGGAATCGTGCAGGTGTCCACCGGCGGCGCCGAGTACCTGTCCGGCTCCACGGTGAAGAACATGGTCCTGGGCGCCGAGGCCCTGGCCGAGTTCGCCCACCACGTCGCGAAGGCCTACCCGGTCAACATCGCGCTGCACACCGACCACTGCCCGGCCGACAAGCTCGACACCTACATCCGGCCGCTGATCGCGATCTCGCGCGAGCGGGTCGCCGCCGGTCGCGACCCGCTGTTCCAGTCGCACATGTGGGACGGCTCGGCCGTCGAGCTCGAGGAGAACCTCAAGATCGCCGAAGAGCTTCTCGCCGACGCAGCCGCCGCCAAGATCATCCTTGAGGTCGAGATCGGCGTCGTCGGCGGCGAGGAGGACGGCGTCGTCGGCGCGATCGACGAGAAGCTCTACACGACCCCCGGCGACATGTGGCGGACCGCGGAGGTCCTCGGATCCGGGGAGAAGGGGCGCTACCTGCTGGCCGCCACCTTCGGCAACGTGCACGGGGTGTACAAGCCCGGCAACGTGAAGCTGCGCCCGCCGATCCTGCGCGAGGGCCAGGATCACGTGGCGCAGAAGCTGGGTCTGGCGGCCGGAGCCAAGCCGTTCGATCTCGTCTTCCACGGCGGCAGCGGCTCGGACCTCAGCGAGATCCGGGAAACCCTGGACTACGGCGTCGTGAAGATGAACGTGGACACCGACACCCAGTATGCGTTTACCCGGCCCATTGTGGACCATGCTTTCAAGAACTACGACGGCGTGCTCAAGGTGGACAACGAGGTCGGGTCGAAGAAGGCCTACGACCCGCGTACCTACGGAAAGCTGGCCGAAGCGAACATGGCGGCCCGTGTGGCACAGGCCTGCGAGGATCTGCGCTCGACGAACCGGTCGCTCGGGCGCGCATAACAGGGCCACTACACCGGGTCGTCGCCCATCGGGGCCATCCGCGCCCGGAGGAGGACAGTCGGGCATCACCGCCGGGTGTCTCCGCCGGGCGCTGTCCGAACCACACCGAACCCGTCACCCCGGCTCCGCCTGTCGCGTCTCAGTTTCCCGCGTCCGGCCCCCAGCCGCCGGACCGCTTTCGGCCGGTTCCCCCGCCTCCGGCGGAGCACCGGCCGATTCCGGCGAAGCCCCGGATTCCGGCTGCGGAGTTACCACCCAGCGCATGACGGGCCACACGGAACGGACATCCCGTTCGGGCTGGCCCGCTGAAGATCCGCGGAACGTCCCGTACCATCCGGTCCCTCCAGGTCCCCCAGTTGCTCCATGCAACTGGGGGACCACTGCTTTTTGCCCCGTGGTCCCCCTCGGGTCCGCTCTGCGCGCAGTCTGGTGACCTGCAGGTTTCGGCCGGATCAACCCGCAGGTACCGGACCTGCCGGGACGACTGTCGCCACCTACCCGACCAGGACATCCGGTCCGTTCCACCTCGACCCGCCGCCCGAAGTGCCACCTTGTGTGCATGGTCGAATACTCAGCGCAAGAAAATCACAGCAATGTGAGTCGTTAGCCCCCATCCGTTACCCTTCTCACATACGACGCCGCACGACCCCTCGCCGACATCTCCGGCCTTTAACCCAAATCAGTCCGCCGGCCCCATCGAAGGCCGGCACGGACATGTAACACATTCGTTTTGGTTCGCCACTCTCCGCACGACTTCGACCATCGGCAAACACGGTGACCAGGTGGGCACAATTACCCCTCCGCACCACTCGGCCAGGTTGATGAGCGGGCGCGCACGCGCGATACCAGTCGCTTACAGCACCCTCAAGCAGGCGCGCCGAGTGTGCTCTTTTTCACGCACCCTATTCAATGCTTGGCGACTCGCCGAGCGGCGTGGTTATGGTCTTCGCCGTGCCGCCGACAACGTGCGGCATTCGTCGGACGGCACGCCGAATCCTGCCCCCGACCGACGATTTCCACAGACCAGGCGGCAGGAACGGGGGAACCAACTCCGAGCATCGAAATGATTCGAGGCTCTCGGGGTGAAGCCGTGCGCGACGTACGTCCGAGCCGAGTTTCGGGCGAGCACACGTCCCCAGGAAGTCCCTGGCACGGCCGGGCAGTTCCCAGTCCGAATCCGACAGCTCACCTCGCAGGCGTGGGGAAGGACTACAAACACATGTCCGACGCACGTACCAGTGGTCGACAATGGAGCGCCGGCACCCGTATCCGGGCGCGGGCCCTCATGGTTGCTCCGGTCCTCGCAGCAGCGGTCGGCGGCTCACTCGTCGTCAGCCAGCCAGCCGAAGCGGCCACGACCTGGGCGGGTCTGCGGCAGTGCGAGTCCGGCGGTGACTACACGACGAACACCGGCAACGGCTACTACGGCGCCTTCCAGTTCTCCGCCAGCACCTGGCACAGCCTGGGGTACTCCGGGCTGCCGCACGAGGCGTCGCCAGCCGTCCAGGACGAGGCCGCGCTCCGGCTGGCCCAGCGGTCCGGCTTCGGCCAGTGGCCCGTCTGCGGCCGCGGGATGGGTGCCGACCAGCTCGCGGGCGGCACCTCCGCCCCCACCGCGACACAGGCATCACGCACAGCGCAGCGCAGCGAGCTGACCGTCACCCCGGCGGTCGCCTCGACATCCCGCTACACCCGCGTCCTCACGACCGCCCTGAGCGGTCAGGACCGAACCGACGTCCGCGCCTGGCAGGCACGGATGAGCCAGATCGGCTACCCGCTCGCCGCCGATGGCCACTACGGCCCGCTCTCGGCCGCCGCCGCCCGCTCACTGCAGGCCGCCAGGGGGCTCGCCGTCGACGGCATCGTCGGCCCGGCGACCTGGCAGGCCACCTTCGGCTGAGGCGCACCTCACGCGCGACCCGCCGTTCGACTGATCGCCGCGCTGCCAGCCGGCACCCATCGCACGTAGTCCAACCGGCCCAGGACGCGGGGACGCGCGTCACGGCGGAAGACTGACGTTGCCACCCCG
The DNA here is from genome assembly GCF_023242965.2 of Frankia sp. AgKG'84/4. GTDB lineage: Bacteria > Actinomycetota > Actinomycetes > Frankiales > Frankiaceae > Frankia. Next base: position 4,381 of record NZ_JALKFU020000131.1, on the reverse strand, counting down.
GCAGGACCCGCCGGGACGCACTCCCCGCTCGACCCGACCGGCCCACGCCGGCTCCCGGACGATCTCCAGGGAGCGGCGAACGGGCCGGTCGGCGACGGGTACCCGGCCGGGACCCCGTCTCGACACACCGATGCCCGGCGGCGCCGCCGGGCACACCTCCGCCGCCCACCCGGGCGGCACCCTTGGGCTCCGCCCGTCGCGGGTCTGGAGGTGGTTACTCCGAACCACCCCGGTTTGCACAGCATGAACCGGTATCGCTAGAGTGCCGATCACTCGTCATCCGACGAGGCCGCCCGGACGGACGCCGAGTCCTGCCCACCGGCCAGGCGGCTCGACTAGAGCACCGCAAGGGCAGGAGTGGGGGACCCACATTCCGGACGTCCTGGACGTCCTTGGGGTTAAGCCGGCTCGACCCAGCGCACTCGGTGGGGAGATCGTTCCCACGCAACACCGAACGCCTGCGGCCGGACCGGCCGGGCAGTCCCAGCCCGCACCCGACAGCTCACCCCGCAGGCGAACGGGATTGGACATACATGCCGTCAGCACGGCGTGGGGGTAGGCATCGGGCGCCGCAGGCGCCCTCCACAACAGGTCGCATCCTGCGCACGACCGGCGCGGTCACCGCGCTCGTCGGCAGCGGGCTCGCGGTGAGCACGGTCGGCGCGTCCTCCGCGGGGGCCGCGACCGCCGACGACTTCGCCAAGCTCCGGCAGTGCGAGTCCGGGGGCAACTACTCCATCAACACCGGCAACGGGTTCTCCGGCGCCTACCAGTTCGACAACCAGACCTGGCACTCCCTCGGCTATTCCGGCTCCCCCCACCAGGCGGCGCCGGCCACCCAGGACGAGGCCGCCGCCAAGCTGTACAACGCCCGCGGCTGGCAGCCATGGCCGTCCTGCTCGCGCAAGATGGGTCTGGTCAACAACGGCCCCGCCGCGACCGGCGCCGGTTCGGCCGACGTCGTCCAACAGGCCATCGCCCCGGCCGAGCCGCCGATGACGCTGGACCGTGCCCGCCAGGAGATGGGCGACAACTCCTACAAGGGCACCGTGCTCAACGCCGGGTACGGCAACGATGTCCGCCCAGACGCGTTCGTCTGGCAGGCCGCGATGCGCAACAAGGGCTTCGTTCTCACCGTGGACGGCAAGTTCGGGCAGCAGTCGCAGGGCATCGCCGCCCTCTACGGCTACCTGACCCGCGTCGACGACGGTCAGCCCGGCGCGGTCGGCCAGAATCTGTGGGACGTCAGCGTCAAGTCCTGACCCGGTGCGTCACGTCACCACCCGCGTACGGCAGGATGCAGCCATGACGACGCCGTCCGACCCGACCAGGAACCTGCTGTCCGGTCCGCCGCCCACGCTCCTGCCTTCGGACGCCGCCGTCACCGACGCGCTGGCCGCGGGCGAGCCACCGGCCAGCGTCGCCGCCTCGGCGCCGGCTCAGAGCGCACCGTGGGCCGCTCTTGCCGAGCAGGCGCTCGGCAAGGGCAACGCCGTAGAGGCCTACGCGTACGCCCGCACCGGTTACCATCGCGGCCTCGATGCGCTGCGCCGCTCCGGCTGGCGCGGCACCGGGCCGGTGCCGTGGTCGCACGAGCCCAATCGCGGTTTCCTGCGGGCGCTGGCCGCGCTCGGCCAGGCGGCCAGCTCCATCGGCGAGACCGAGGAGGCGGACCGCTGCCGCACGTTCCTCACGGACTGCGATCCGGCTGCCGCCCGCGAACTCGGCTACGGCGGCTGAGATCGATCTTCACGGCCGCCGCCGGCCAGCCGGCTCGCACCGGTCGAGTCACGCCACCTCGTGACCCTGGGTACCCAAATGGTCGCGTACAGCGCAATCGACACCGAGGCGTGCCAGCGTGACTGACACACAGTGACAGCGGACGGCACATGCGCGGTTCGGCACAGATGAGCATCCGCGCATCGCCCCGCGCGGGGGCCATCCCTAGTAACCTCGCCCGGTGCCAGCTCTCGTCCTCATCGGCGCCCAGTGGGGCGACGAAGGAAAAGGAAAAGCGACCGACCTCCTGGGCGGCGCCGTCGACTACGTCGTCCGCTACCAGGGCGGCAACAACGCCGGCCACACGGTCGTCATCGGGACGGAGAGCTACGCACTCCACCTGATCCCGAGTGGCATCCTGCGCGCCGACTGCGTGCCGGTCATCGGCAACGGGGTGGTCATCGACCCTGGCGTCCTGCTCGGCGAGATGGACGGTCTCGCGGCCCGTGGGATCGATGTCTCCCGGCTCCTGATCAGCGCCAACGCGCACCTGATCATGCCGCACCACCGGGCGCTGGACCGGGTGATCGAGCGCTACCTCGGCAAGTCCCGGATCGGCACGACCGGCCGCGGCATCGGCCCGACCTACGGCGACAAGGTCGCCCGCACCGGCATCCGCATCCAGGACCTGCTGGACCCGGGCATCTTCCGCAAGAAGCTCGAACTGGTGCTGCGGGAGAAGAACCAGGTCCTCGCCAAGGTCTACAACCGGCGGCGGATCGAGCTGGACGAGGTGTGCGAGGAGTACGCCGGCTACGCCGAGCGGCTCGGCCCGCACATCGCGGACACCAGCCTGGTTCTCGACCGTGCTCTGCGCGAGGGCAAGGTCGTGCTGCTCGAGGGCTCGCAGGGCACGCTGCTCGACGTCGATCACGGCACCTATCCGTTCGTGACCTCGTCGAACCCGACCGCCGGCTACGCGGCGACCGGCGCCGGGATCGGACCGACCAGGATCAACCGGGTGGTCGGCATCATCAAGGCGTACACCACCAGGGTCGGTGCAGGACCGTTCCCGACCGAGCTCGACGACGAGGTCGGCGCGGAGCTGCGCCGCATCGGCGGCGAGTTCGGCGTGACCACCGGCCGCGCCCGCCGGACCGGCTGGTTCGACGCGGTGATCGCGCGCTACGCGGTCCGGGTGAACGGCCTGACCGATCTGTTCCTCACCAAGCTCGACGTGCTGTCCGGCTTCGAGCGGGTGCCGATCTGCATCGGCTACGAGATCGGCGGCGAGCGGGTCGACGAGATGCCGATGACCCAGACCGAGTTCCACCACGCCAGGCCGATCTACACCGAGCTGCCGGGCTGGCACGAGGATCTGTCGGCGGTACGGGCGTACGACGATCTGCCGTCGGCCGCCAAGGACTACATCCGGGCGATCGAGGAGCTCTCCGGCGCACCGGTCTCCGCCATCGGCGTCGGCCCCGGGCGCGACCAGACTCTGGTCATCAACGAACTCGTCTGAGTTCACCGGCTCCAGCCCCCACCTCCTCGCGCTCCAGTTGCGCTACGCAGCGTTACCATCGACGCTGGGGTCGTAACGGAACGCAATGTCGGGCGGGGGTGAGGACTGTGACCACAACCGGCTCCCCATCGTCCGGCGACGATCGCTCCGTGCCCGGCCAGGCCCCGGCACCGAGCGCACCGGCCCTCGCCGACCTGGCGGACACCCTGCCGGCACTGCTCGCGCCGACCGTTCGGCGCCGTTATCTGCGCCCGACCGATTCCGACGCCTGGCACGTCGGCTTCTCCCCGACCGGCGAGGCGCTGCCCGACACGCTCACCGACGTACTGCTTCGCGGCAGTCACGCGATCCGCAGCTCGAAACGGGCGGAGGCACAGCGACTCGAACGCGCTGCGGCCGTCGCGAACCACGTCGACGCCCAGATCCGCGACTTCCTGGACTTCTGCGCCGCCGAACGCCTGGTGCCGCCGGTCACCGTGCGATCCTCCGGCGGGCGCCCGCGCCGCGCCCCCGGCCGGTCGACCGAGCATCCGCTGCCCGGCGTCGACCCGCATCTGGGCGGCGGCCCGCTGCCGCGCGACGCGTGGATCGACGACCACGCGCGGTTCGACAGCCGCCGCCCCGGCCGGTTCGACGTCGGTCCGGGGCTGTTCGACGGCCTCAGCGCCCGGCGGACCGAGGACGGCGACGACCAGGAGCAGGGCGATCGCGAGGACGGTGGCTCGGTCCTGCGCCGTCGACGGGCCCGTCGGACCGCGGCCGGCCGGTCAGGGGAGCAGGACCCGCACCGGCGGCATCGCCCGCGGCGGCGCGAGCGGTTGCAGGCCTGGCCGCTGCTGTACTGGCGATGCGAGTCGTTCCCGGCGGCCGGCCGCTCGCTGCACCTGTTCGTCGAGCCGAGCGGCCGGACGTTCGAGGGCCGCGACGACCCGGCGCCGCTGACAGTGCTCGGCCGGGAGGTCCAGGTCTGGCCGGTGGACGCGGCGGCGATCGTCGCGGGCATGGCCGAGGTCGACGCCCGGCGCTGCGCCCTACAGCTGGTGCACGGGATGGCCCATCTGGATAATGCCCCGTGGAGTGGTGTAGATCGGTTCGCGTTCCGCTCTGCGTCTTTCGCTATTATGCGGCCTGAATATC
>NZ_JALKFU020000749.1 GCF_023242965.2 Frankia sp. AgKG'84/4 | reverse complement strand
GTTCTCAGTTCGGTTGAATTTACGCAACGTTTTACCTTGGGCACATTCGATAAAATTTTACTGGACGCCGCTCATGATGCCGAAGCCATTTACCGCTTGATTGATCAACAGAACCAAGAACCTATCATCGATCTTAACAAGCGCGGCAAGAAGAATATAGAGATGGGCGGAGATATTCGCATCTCTCCCGAAGGTGTTCCCATCTGCCCCAACGGCAAGAAAATGAGACCCAATGGATACGACAAGTCCCAGAACCGTCAAAAATGGAGATGTTCCCCATCCTGTGGATGTTCGACTGCCAAATACGGACGAACGTTCCATACGCATAGCAAGGTCAATCTTCGATTGTTTCCCAAGACCTCACGGGAAACCGACCAATGGAAAACGATAAATAAACGCCGGACTTCCGTAGAACGCTCCAATAAGCGGGAGAAGATCGACTACGCTCTCGAAGCCGGAAGCCATCGTTCCACGATGATGTGGTACATCCGAATATACGGC
>NZ_JALKFU020000748.1 GCF_023242965.2 Frankia sp. AgKG'84/4 | reverse complement strand
AAGGAACACCTCCCCATAATTCAAGCGCTTTTCTTAGTTCCTCTTTTTCTTCTGCGTAGCTTGAAAGGTCCTGGCCAGCCACAACCGCTTCGACAGCTTGCCTGAATGCCTTTCCGCCGCCCTTGGCCCCGTCTGGATGGCCATGGACACCGCCGCCGGCATTAATAATACTGTCCGTGCCAAAATCGGCAATCAAATCCGGAACCATACCTGGGTGAATGCCAGCTGATGGTACAGGAAAAGCAGTCTTCCATTCCTTCTCCACTTTAGTCAGTTCGCTTGCGATACCCAGTGCATCCGCCTTTGGAATCGCAACGCTGCCGTAAGGGGAAGGGAATAACGAGAAATCAGCCCCTGCATAGCGGATGAGCTTTCCTAGAAGCAGCGGATTCGAAACGCCGTAAAATGCAGACGAGGTCAAACCTCCGCTGAATGCAGGGTGAGCCATGATTGGAACCTTGATTTCCGGCTGTTCCCTTAGCCCCTGCAGCATATCCAGCCC
>NZ_JALKFU020000747.1 GCF_023242965.2 Frankia sp. AgKG'84/4 | reverse complement strand
CGTGGCGGGCGCGCCGCGTTCGCCATCGGGGTCGGGGCGCTGCTCAAGGTGTGGCCGGGGCTGCTGCTCGTCGCCCTGCCGCGGCCGGTGGGTCGGGGTCGGGGTCGGGGTCGGAGCCGGGGTCGGGGCTGGTCGTGGGCCGCGCTGGTCCGGGTCGCCGGTGGGCTGGTGATCGCGGTCGCGGCGCTCGCCGTCGTCGCGGCGCTCACCGGCTGGTGGCGGGACGTGTTTGGCTTCGTCGGCGCGCAGCGGGCCCGCGGGTTGCAGGTGGAGGCGGTCGCCGCGACCCCGTTCGTCCTCGCCCACCTGGCCGGGGGAGCGGCACCCACCTACTCGTATGGCTCGTTGCAGTTCGACGGCCCGGCGGCCCGAGCCGTCGCGACGGCCTGCTCGGCGGCCGAGGCGGTCGTGATCGTCGCTGCCGCGGTGTGGTGGTGGCTGCGGGCGCGGCCGGTGGCGGCCGGGAGGGCGGAGTCGGCCGGGAGGGCGGTGGCGGCCGGGAG
>NZ_JALKFU020000746.1 GCF_023242965.2 Frankia sp. AgKG'84/4 | reverse complement strand
GTCCACGGCAACGTCGCGGGGCGGCCCGCCGGCGCCGCGGGGCCGGCCGGTCTGGATCACGACCAGGTAGTCCGTGAGCGCGGCGAGCAGGTCGGCGACCCGGCGCCGCCCTGGCCACGCTTCCAGCCGCTGGCGGCCCAGGAGAATATTCGTCATCACGAACTATCCGGCTCCCGGTCTTGGCCGCAAATCCTGCTGACCTAGGCGGAACATCGTTCAAGATAGTAAGTGATAGCTTCCAATCTATGTCGTCGACGCCGGAGATGTCCCCCCGGGAGCAGAGCGCGGCGGCGGTGCGGCGGGCGGTGACGCACCTCGGGCGCCGGCTGCGGGCCCAGCGGCCCGCTGGGGCGCTGAACGGGACCAAGCTGAGCGTGCTCAGCTACCTCTACCGCCTCGGCCCCAGCGCGCCGGGCGAGATCGCCGCCGCCGAGCGGCATCAACCGCAGTCGCTGTCGCGGACGTTCGCCGAGCTGCGGGCCGGCGGCCTGATCAGCCGTGGCC
>NZ_JALKFU020000130.1 GCF_023242965.2 Frankia sp. AgKG'84/4 | reverse complement strand
TTTTTTTATATGTGAGAGGTGACGTGGAGCGTGGGGTGTGTGCGGGCGGGCGCCGGGGCGCCGCCCCGCCCCGAAAGCCAGGCACGCACCTGGCGTTCGGCCACCAGGGCGCTGCCGTGCAGCGCGCCCCACACGACGAAGGTCCACGAGGCCCCGTGCCACAGCCCGCCGAGCGTCATCGTGATCAGCAGGTTGGCGTGGGTGCGGCGCCGTCCCCGCCGGTTTCCGCCGAGCGGCAGGTACACGTGGTCGCGCAGCCAGCGCGACAGTGTCATGTGCCAGCGCCGCCAGAACTCCTGCAGGCTGCGGGCGGCGTAGGGGCGGTCGAAGTTGTCGGGGAAGCGGAACCCGAGCAGCAGGGCGAGACCGATCGCGATGTCGGAGTAGGCGGAGAAGTCGCAGTAGATCTGCACGGCGTAGCCGTAGACGGCGGCGGCGATCTCACCGGCGGAGTGCTGGCCGGGGGCGTCGAACACCGGGTCGACCAGGCGCACGGCGATGACGTCGGCGAGCACCACCTTCTTCGCCAGCCCGCCGAGAATCAGCAGTGCGGCCCGGGCGACGGGGACCCTGGCCGGGTCGCGCGGCGAGGTCAGCTGCGGCAGGAACTCACTGGCCCGCACGATCGGCCCGGCGACCAGATGGGGGAAGAACGCCTCGTAGACGGCGAAGTCGAGCAGCGGTGCCGGCGTCGTGGCCCCGCGGTACACGTCGACGACATAACTGATCGCCTGGAACGTGAAGAAGGAGATCCCGACCGGTAGTGCGACCTGGAGCAGCGGCAGTGGCGCCGGCAGCCCGATGTCGGTCAGGGCGTGGTCGACGGAGAGTGCGAAGAAGCCGTAGTACTTGAACCAGCCGAGCAGGCCGAGGTCGCAGGCGACGGCGGCGGCGAGCACGCGGCGGTCCCGGTACCGGTGGACGGCCCGGGCGGCGGCCTGGTTGAGCAGCGTCGAGGCGACGATGAGCAGGACGAACCGGGCGTCCGCGTATCCGTAGAAGAAGTACGAGGCGCCGAGGACGAACGGCTTCCACAGCCGTGGCCTGGGCATCAGCAGCCAGGACAGCGCCAGCGTCACGGCGAAGAACGCCGCGAACTCGATCGTCGGAAAGATCACCGTGTCCGCCCTTGTGGTCAACGCGACGGGGCGCCGCGTGCTGGGGACCGCCGACCTCAGCAGCGCTACTCTAAGGAGTTGAGGAGACACAATAAGTAGTGAATCGCGGGCGACGGGTCGGCTGTCGCCGGTGCGGCGGCTCGCCGGGTCGCGCCGACAGGGGCGGTATCGCCCTGCGGTGTCGAGAAGGGGTGCGTGTGCGCCACAGGATGGCTACCGTCCGGACATGAGCATCGTCACGGTGAACGGCCTCGACCTGACCTACGAGGTCCACGGGGACGACGAGGGCCTGCCACTGTTGATGATCAGTGGGCTCGGCCAGCAGCTGGCCGGCTGGCATCCCGATCTGATCACGGCGCTGGTCCGCCGTGGCCACCGGGTGATCGTGTTCGACAACCGCGATGTCGGCAGGTCCACCCATCTCGACGAACTCGGGCCTCCTGATCTTGGCGCGGTTCTCGCCGGTCAGGTCGACGCCGCGCCGTACCGGCTGGCCGATATGGCCACCGACGCGCTCGGTCTGCTCGCCGCGCTCGGCATCGACTCGGCACACCTGCTGGGCTCGTCGATGGGCGGGATGATCGCCCAGATCGCCGCGCTGCGCAGCCCCGGGCGGGTCCGCAGTCTCACCTCGCTGATGTCGCATCCGGGTGACCACCGCGTCCAACCGACCCCGGAGGCACTTGCGCTGTTCCTCCGTCCGGCCCCGCGGGATCTCGCCGAGGCTGTGCTTGCCGCCCAGGAGTCGCAGCGGGTCCTCGGCTCGCCGGAGTTCCCGGCGGATGAGGCGTGGCTGCGCCGACGGACCGAGATCTACTGGGAGCGCAGCGGCGGCCCGGACGGCGTGCTGCGGCAGTGCGCCGCCCTGCTGGCCGCCCCGGACCGCACCGCTGAGCTGGCCGGGCTGACGACGCCGACCCTCGTCGTGCACGGCGGGGCCGACCCGTTGATCCCGGTCATCGGCGGGCGGCTCACGGCCGTCGCGATCCCCGCCGCCGAACTGCTGGAAATTGACGGGATGGGCCACGAGCTGCCGCGACCGGTGTGGGAGCGGGTGCTGGACAAGCTGGAGGACGTCGTGGACCGGGGCGAGGCCGGCCGGGCTCCGCTGGCGGCGGCGAGCTGAGGGCCGCGGCGGCTGGGCTCAGCCGCCTGGCTTGATCACCATCAGGGCCACGACGATCAGCCAGCAGGCCGAGCCGAGCGCCGCCCCGGCGGTGATGGTGGTGATCCGCCGGCGCGGGTCGCCACCCGCGTCGATCTCGGCGATCGCATGCGAGAGACCGGGGGCGACGAGCCCCAGGAAGCTGCCGGCTCCCACCACCCACAGGACCATCGAGGCGGCGAGCCAGTCGTCGCCGAAGGACCGGACACTCCCGAACGACCCCTGGTGCACCAGTCCGACGCCGGTCAGCGCGACGAGCAGCGTCGCCACCGCGAAGACCCGCACCAGGCGGGCGGCCAGCCGCATCACCGGCAGCGCGCCCGCGCCACCGCGCAGCAACAGGGGGACCGCCGCCCCGACCAGGGTCAGCGGACCGATGATGAACACGGCCAGCACGACGTGCAGGGTCAGGAGAAGTCCGAAGGCACCCGGATGCGGCATGCGCAGACGCTATCGATCGCCCCCGCGCGGTGACGCACCGGCCGATCCCCCACCGTCATGAGGTATCGGATGAACGCTGGTCAGTGACCGCCCGGCCCGGTCAGAAGGCGCTGGACTGGTAATACAGCAGCCGCACCGCGTCGCCGAAACGGGTGCCGAACAGCCGGTCGTCGGACCCGGCGTAGGCGTAGCTGATCACGCCGTCGATCCAGCCGTGCCCGGGGCCGAGCCGGCCTAGCCCGGCGATGAGCGGGCCGCCGCTGGAGCCCGCCGTCATCCGGCAGCGCACGCCGATCGAGGGGCCGCCGTAGGAGTCGGCGGCTCCCGGGCCGGCGCAGTAGATCAGGGCGGAGCCGTCGAACGGATGTAGCCGCGGGTAGCCGAAGCTGTACTGCTGATAGGACACCGGCAGGTCGAACGCGATGCCCTGGGCGCCGACGACGTCCTGGAGGTGCCGGCCGCGCTGGGTGTTGAACAGCGCGAAGCCGGTGTCGACGTCGAAGTTGGAGCCGCGCGCCCACCCGGGCGTGACGGTCAGGTGGCGGGCGGTCCAGATGCCGAAGGGCGTCTCGCCGTCGGAGTAGTCGGGGACGAACGCGACGTTGGTCGCGAACCCGGAGCCCGAGCCGCCGTGCAGGCAGTGCCCGGCGGTCACGGCCAGGTCACGGCCGCGGCTGGTGACCACGCTCGCCGAGCAGGCGAAGTCGGAACCGTCGATCGAGCTGAACAACCGCCCGGTGGTCGTCGTGACGAGGCCGCCCGAGGTGTATCGCGTGCCGTCGCTCGGTGGCGGCGGCGGCGCGGCGGCGGGCCCGCTGCCCGGGTCGTCGCCGTACGGCGTGGACAGGGGGGCGGCGGTGCCGGCGGCGTCCTGGGGGGCCGCGGAGTGGGAGCCGAAGGCGCGGTCTCGCCGCTCGGCCGTCCAGTACCGGGCGACCCGTTCCTGCTCGGCGGCGGAGATCGCCCCCGTGGCGGAGGGTGGCGCCGGCCGGCCACGGGTGATGGCGGCGTCCGGATCGCCGGGGGTGGCGCCGGCCGCCCCATCGCCAGCGGCGATCACCTCGGGCGGAGCCGGCGGCGTCGTCGGCGTCGCGAGCGCGGTGGGGGTGGCGGGGGTGGCGGCCGGAACCAGGCCGACGGCCGCCGCGAGCAGGGCGGCTGCGATCAGCCGGGTGGGGCCCGGTCGTCGTCGCGACGGATGACGCGACGGATCGACCTTCTCTCCCCGCTCGAGATACGCCCTGCGTGACCTCACGATCGCGCACGGTAGCAGAGTTTCGGGGTGCCGCTGACGGGGCGCGACGGGGGTGACGCGGGTTCGCCGGGCTCACCCGGCCCGGGTGAGCCCGACCGTGCTCAGGCCCGGTCGGGCTCGGCGGCCAGCCGCTCGTGGGCCGCCTCCCAGGTGGGGGCGGGCGCGTCCGCCCCCACCTGCCAGAAGGTGAAACGGCCGGTGGCCATGGCCGGGCCGAGGGTGCGCATCGCCTCGCGGTGGAGCGACGTGCGCACGAAGGCGTCCAGAGCCGCCCGGTCGGTCCAGGACGACAGCGTGTAGTACTGCCGCCTCAGCGGCCGTGCCACGAGGGATATCCCCAGGGCGCCAGGCGAGGTGAGCACGGACTTCCGCAGGGCCATCGACACGCGCATCATCCGAAACGTGTGCCGGCGGGACGTGAGGGTGAAGGCGGAGGCCATGACCTCGATCCGCCCCCCGGTGGGGGCGGTGGCGCCGGACGGCGCCGTCCAGGGAAGGGTCGGCACGGCGGGCCTCGCAATCATCTGTTTCGAACCGTCGGTACGAGACGACTATAGTCCGAAACGTATGGTGTGAGTCAAGCCGTATTATTGGGACTATGGAGGAGATCGCGCTCACGCCGGTGTCGTACCTGGTGCTGGGGGAGGTGGCCCGCCACGGCAGTGCCACGCCGTATGACCTGAAGGTCTCGGTGGCGCAGTCCGTCGGGAACTTCTGGTCATTCCCGCACGCCCAGCTCTACAAGGAGCCGCCCAGGCTGGCCGCCGCCGGCCTGCTGCGGGAGGAGCGGGAGGAGACCGGGCGCCGTCGGCGGACGTTCCGGATCACCGACGACGGCCGGCGCGCCCTGGCGGCCTGGCTCGCGGCCGGCGACTCCGGGCGGACCGAGCTGCGTGACCCCGGCCTGCTCAAGCTCGCGTTCAGCGACCTCGGCCAGCCCGGGGACGCCGTCCGGCTCGCCCGCGGCCAGGCCGTCGCGCACCGCGCCCAGCTCGAGGTGTACCGCCAGCTCGCCGCGCTGCCCGCGGACGCGATGCCCTGGTCGTTGCGGCGGACCCTGGAACTCGGCCTCGGGTACGAGCGGATCGCCGCCGAGTTCTGGGAACGCCTCGCGGCCGACCCAGGCCTGATCCGCGCCGCCGCGCCGCCGCCGGACCCCGCAGACGCCTAGCGGGCGACCCGGCGGCCGCCCCGGGCGCCGAGGTAGTCGCGGATGACGTAGTTGCCGAGTGTGGTCGGATCGGGCGAGAGCACCCGCCCGCCGTTGCGCCGCGCCATCTCCTCGACGAACTGCACCAGCCGCGGCTCGTCGTCGAGCATGAACACGTTGATCGTCACCCCGCGCCGGGTCAGCTTGTCCACCTCGGCCAGGGTCAGCTCCAGCGTCTCCGGCATCGGCGGCCAGGAGAACGAGGGCGTGCCGTTGCGCAGCAGGTGCGCGGTCGGCTCGCCGTCCGTGACCACCATGACGACCGGCTCCGACTGGGGGTAGCGGCTCAGCAGCCGGCCGGCGAGGTGCAGCGCGTGCTGCAGGTTCGTGCCCTGGACCATCTCCGACTCGAGGCCCGCGAGCTCGACGGGCCGCAGCTCCCGGGCGTAGTCCGAGAAGCCGATGATGTGGATCTTGTCCTGTGGGAACGAGGTGGTCACCAGCGTGTGCAGCGCGAGCGCTGTGGACTTGGCGATGCCCCACGTCCCGCGCAGCGCCATCGAGTACGACAGGTCCACCAGCAGGCACACCGCCGCCGTGGACCGGCGCTCCGTCTCGGCGACCTCGAAGTCGGCGACCTCCAGGCGCACGGGCTGGCCGGCGCCGGGCGGCCCGGCCCGCAGCACCGCGTTGCGGACCGTGCGGACCACGTCAATCGGCTGGGTGTCGCCGAACTGCCAGGCCCGCGAGGTGCCGAGCAGGTCACCGGCGGAACCCGCGTCCAGCATGCTGTGATCGCCCCGGCCGCGGGCGGAGACCTGCCGGAAGATCCGGGTCAGCGCGGCCTGCCCGATCCGGCGGACCGCCCGGGGGGTGAGCTCCAGGCTGCCGGCGCGCCGGGTGATGAAGCCCTGGCGCTCCAGCTCCCGCTCGACCTGCTGCAGGCTGCGCAGGTCGTCCACGGCGGAGCGGCCGAGCGCCCGAGCGACCGCGTCGGGGTCGATGTCCTCCAGCGACGCGCCGGCATAGTCCTGCCCGAGCGCGGCGGCGAGCTCGTCGAGTTCCGCCAGCTCCTCCAGCGCCGTGGTGGCGTCACCGAGGCCGAGCCCCTGCTCGCCGGTGAGGCCCTCGCCGAGGCGGCCGCGGCCACGCTTGCGGCCACCCCAGTTGAGGTCCGGGCGCGCCGCGCGCAGAGCCTGGTCCAGGCGCGACATCTCCGCGGCCAGCCCCAGGTCCTCCATCGCGGTCGACATCAGATCGGCGAGCTCGGCGCGCTGCTGGGGGGTGAGGCCGGCCAGCAGCCGGGCCGCCGCGGCAGCCCGCCGGGCCAGCGCGTCGACCAGCTCCTCCAACGACTGCGGCTGCTCCGGGAAGAACTCACCGTGCTCGCGCATGAACTGGGCGAACGCCGCATCGGTGTTCTCGCCCCGCGCGTCGGCCTCCAGCAGCCCGTTCAGCGCGCTGATCATCTCTCGGATCGCGGCGAAGTCCTCCGGGCCGGCTCCTTGCAGCGCCTGCTTCATGCCCCGGAACTGTGAGTCCAGGACCTCCTGGCGCAGCAGTTCGGAGATCTTCTCGTAGGTCTCGCGGGCCTCGGGGGAGCGCCAGTCGTAGTCGGACAGCGACCGCACCGCCCGGGCCGGATCCGCCGGCAGGGAGTCGAGCTCGGCCTCCCGCAGCCGGGCCTCATCCGATGGGTCGGGGAACAGCGCCGCCCGCTCCTGGCCGACGGCGGTGTCGAGCAGCCGGCGGACCTCCTGCAGGGTGCCGTCCATCCGGCCGCGGCCGCGGGCCTCGCGGCGGCGGCGCTCGATGGAGCGGCGCATGTCGTCCAGCCCGCGCTGGCCTGGCATGCCGCGGCGCAGCAGCGCCTCCAGCGCCTCGCGCGGGGTGCGCCCCTCGAGGATCTGGCGGGACATCTCGTCCAGCGCGTCCGCCGCGCTGAAGGGCGAGGCGAGCGGGTCGGGACCGCCGTCCCACGGGCCATAGCGGAATGAAGCGGAGCTCACCGGGATGTCCTCCCACTCGGTCGCGCCCGGTCCGGGCCCTGAAGTCCCGGCCGGGGGGATGCTGCCGCGAGCGCCGTTGCCGCGAGCCTGTGTGCCAGGTGGTGCTGGACCGCCAGGTAGTGCTGGAGCGCCCGGGTGGTGCTGGACCGCCCGGGTGGTGCTGGAGCGCCGGCTCAGGGACCGCCGTAGACGGTCCGGCCGGGAAGCTCCTCCTTGCCGAGGCGCCGGTTGAGGTGCAGTCCCTCCATCGCCAGCTCCAGCGCGGCGGCGGCGAGACCCGGTGACTCGGCGCCGTCGACGCCGAGCCGATTGAGGATCGCCGCGAGGCCGGGCACCGGGCCGACGCGGCGCAGCAGTTCGGCCGCGGGCACGAGGTCGCCGGTCTCGACCGGGCCGTCGCTGTCGAACCGGTTCTGCAGGCCGGTGAGGTCGGCGCCGGCCAGCCGGGCGCGGAACGTCTCGGCGATCGCTCGGCGCAGCAGCAGCGCGAGCACCTCGTCCTCGCGGCCCTCCTCGAGCTGGTCAAACTCGATCTTGCCGCGCACGGCGGGGACGATCGAGGACAGATCGACGACCCTGGCCGTCGGGGTGTCCTCCCCGGTGAGCGCCGCGCGGCGGACCGCGGAAGCGGCGACAGTCTCGGCCGCGGCGACCGCAAGCCGGGCGGACACCCCGGAACGCTGGTCGACCTGCGGGGCGTCGCGGACGAGGCGGGTGAACCGGGCGACGACCTCCAGCAGATGGTCGGCGAGTTCGGGCGCACCGAGCGCGGAGCCGGCCCAGGAGATCACCGCCTCCTGGCGGATCAGGTCGAGCTCGTCGGCCAGGACGAGGGGGTAGTGGGTGCGCACCTCGGCGCCGAACCGGTCCTTCAGCGGCGTGATGATCCGGCCGCGGTTGGTGTAGTCCTCCGGGTTCGCCGACGCGACGAGCAGCAGGTCCAGGGGCAGCCGCAGCAGGTAGCCGCGGACCTGGATGTCCCGCTCCTCCAGCACGTTGAGCAGCGAGACCTGGATGCGTTCGGCGAGGTCGGGGAGCTCGTTGACACTGAAGATGCCCCGGTTGGTGCGCGGCACCAGGCCGTAGTGCACCGTCTCCGGGTCACCGAGGGTGCGGCCCTGCGCGACCTTCACCGGGTCGACGTCGCCGATCAGGTCGCCGACGCTGGTGTCCGGGGTGGCGAGCTTCTCGCCGAACCGCTCACCGCGGTGGCGCCACGTGATCGGCAGATCCTCGCCCCGCTCGGCGGCCAGCGCGCGGCAGCGGCCGCAGACCGGTGCGTACGGATGGTCGTTGATCTCGCAGCCGGCCACCGCTGGCGACCACTCGTCGAGCAGGTTGACCAGGGTGCGGATCAGGCGGGTCTTGCCCTGACCCCGCTCGCCGAGGAAGACGATGTCGTGGCCGGCGAGGATGGCCCGCTCGACCTGCGGCAGGACCGTCTCATCGAACCCGACGATGCCGGGGAAGCGGACCGCGCCGGCCCGCATCAGCGCGACGAGGTTCTCCCGCAGCTCCGCGCGGACCGATCGATGCGTGTGCCCGCTGCTACGGAGTTCACCCACCGTGACCGCGGAGGGGGGTGAACCCGCCGGGCCGGCGGTCGGCGATGTCGTGGTCGGTGGGACGGAATGACGGGGCGGTGCCGGCAGATCCTCCACCTGTCCGACGGTACGTCGGCGCCGCTGCCCGCGCAGCCGAGTCGGCCCCCGTCCGCTGCGGGCGTAGTGGTCGCACGGCCATCGCCGCCGCGTGACGAGCCCCGCCCGGCTCGTCACGCGACCGGCACGGATGTGCCATTCGCCGCACCGGCACACCGCCGCCCGTCCACTGGCAAGCGGGGTATGTCCGGCGCGGCGGGATGTCTGGATCGTCCTGGCCGCCAGGACCGCGAGCGGGAGTTACGGAGGGTGACGAGCCGGCCGGGGTGGGAGTGTCAGCCGGAGTAGGGCGAGACCGAGACGATCTCGACCTTGGCGGCCCGACCGTTCGGGAGTGTGTACGTGACGGTCTCGCCCGCCTTGTGCCCGGTGACGGCACCACCGAGGGGGGACGCGGGGGAGAACACCTCGATCGGTGTGCTGTGGTCCTCACGCGAACCGATGAGGAACTTCTCCGTCTCGTCGTCGCCCGGGAAGCGCACCTCCACGACCGTTCCAGGGCCGGCCTCGCCGTGCTTGGTGCTGGGGGTCTCCCCAACCTTCACGTCCCGCAGCAGGTCAGCGAGCTGGCGGATGCGGGCCTCTTGCTTGCCCTGCTCCTCCTTGGCGGCGTGGTAGCCACCGTTCTCCTTCAGGTCACCCTCCTCACGGGCGGCCTCGATCTTGGTGGCGATCTCCGTGCGCCACGGGCCGGTGAGGTAGTCGAGCTCGGAGCGGAGCCGGTCGTATGCCTCCTGGGTGAGCCAAGTCTGCTGCGTCACGCGGGTCACGCTCCTCGAAGAACATCAAAAGGGTCACGATAACAAAACGAATCAAGGAAATCCGGGGTCGAACCCGCCGCCCGCCCTGCCCCTCCCGAACCATGGGAAGTCCTCGGACCAGCGAATTCACCCGAATGGGTGGGTCATCCGTCCGGGGACGTCGACCACGATCGCAAGGCCGTCATGGCGCGGGCGTGACCGACCGGCGGCGAGAAGCGTCTGGCCCCCAGTGGCCGGACCGACGACGATGTCGGTACGCCAGCCAACGATGTGACACCCGCCACCGCATGCGCGGACGGTGTATTGTGCCACGGCGTTGGGTGACTTTTCCAGATCGAACGTCGCGTGACGTCGCGTGGTTCCGCACGGCGGGTACCGCGTCGGTCGCCGCCGGGGCGCGAGCCCGACCAGCCGGTGAACCGGCTCCGGTCCGGGCGTCAGCCACAATGGTCGCATGCCTGTGGTCGACGAGCGGCATGGCCTGCGTCTCATGGCCATCCACGCGCATCCCGATGACGAGTCCAGCAAGGGCGCGGCGACGATGGCGCGCTACGCCAGCCAGGGCGTCGACGTCCTGGTCGTCACCTGTACGGGTGGCGAGGAGGGGAGCATCCTCAACCCGGCGATGGACACCCCCGGCGTCGCCGCCCGCATCAGCGAGATCCGCCGGGAGGAGATGGACGAGGCCCGGCGCATTCTCGGTGTCCGCCAGGAGTGGCTCGGCTTCCGTGACTCCGGTCTGCCCGAGGGCGATCCGCTGCCCCCCGTTCCGCCGGGGCGCTTCGCCACCACCGACCTGGAGACCGCGAGCCGACCGCTGGTGCGGCTGATCCGGACCTTCCGCCCCCAGGTCATCACGACCTACGACGAGTCCGGCGGCTACCCGCATCCGGACCACATCATGACCCACCGGATCAGCGTCGAGGCGTTCGAGGCGGCGAACGATCCCGAGCGCTACCCGGAGGTCGGCGCCGACCTTGGGCTCGAGCCCTGGCAGCCGCTGAAGCTGTACTACCACCTGACGTTCCACAAGGAGCGCATCCTGGCGCTGCACGACGCGATGCTGGCCCGCGGGCTGGAATCGCCCTACGCCGAGCGGCTCGCCGAGTGGGCGAGCCGGGCCGAGGACGCCGGGCGGCTGACCACCCGGGTGCCGTGCGCCGACTGGTTCGAGACCCGGGACCGCGCCCTGCTCGCCCACGCCACCCAGGTCGATCCGACGGGCTGGTGGTTCCGTATCCCGCTGGACGTGCAGCGGGAGGCCTGGCCGACGGAGGACTATCAGCTCGCCCGCTCGCTGATCGAGGTCGGGATGCTGCCGGAGGCCGACCTGTTCAACGGCGTGTGACGGCGGCGGCGCCAGCCGGGCCGCCCGGTCCGCGGC
>NZ_JALKFU020000745.1 GCF_023242965.2 Frankia sp. AgKG'84/4 | reverse complement strand
AAGCCAAAGTTGAAATTGCAATGATTAAGGTTGTTGCGCCGTCTATGGCACTTCGTGTCCTCGACCGTGCGATACAGGCATTTGGCGGAGCCGGTGTTTCGGGTGATACCCCGCTTGCAGCACAATGGGCAAACGCCCGTACATTAAGGCTTGCCGATGGCCCAGACGAGGTGCACAAAGCCCAGGTTGCTAAGCTTGAGCTTCGTAAACATCAATAATCCTCCCGCGGCGGGAGAATCGAAAGGCGAACAGATTGCAGTTGGACTCGCTGAAGCTGGAGCAAATGTCGTATTATGCTCTCGGAAAAAAGAAGCGTGTGAGGAAGTAGCGGATCGTGTCCGGAAAATTGGCGTCAAAGCGCTTGCGCTAAAATGCGATATCACGAATGCAGAGGACGTGCAGGCAGTTATTGATGAAGCAAAGAACGAATTCGGCTCAATCGACATTCTCGTAAATAACAGCGGTGCAACCTGGGGAGCACCTGTTGCAGATATGCCGCTTGAAGC
>NZ_JALKFU020000744.1 GCF_023242965.2 Frankia sp. AgKG'84/4 | reverse complement strand
CGAAGCCCGTCGAACGCCTCGCCCAGAATCCGGTCTGCTACTTCTCGTTGTCCGCGCTCTCGGAAAGCTGTTCCAAGGGGCAGCCACGGCCACCGCTTCGCCCTCAACACGCCGGTGAACCTGCGCCGCCCTGACCAGCTGCTGATCGTGCCCGACACGACCAACTACGGACGGGTCGAGGTCCGGGCCTGGCACCGCATGCACCAGCGCGTGGCACGCACCGGCTACTTCGCCCGTCTCGGCGACGAGCTGTTCACCCGCCTCCCGATCATCGAGGGCACCGTGATCGAGGTCCGGGTGGAACGCCTCCCCGACGGTCGCAGCCCGCACCGGACCATGTGGCTATGGCACTCCGGCCCTGACACACCAGACCTGGACGTGTGCTGGCGGGCCTACCTGCGCCGCTTCGACATGGAACACACCTTCAAGCTGATGAAGTCCCAGCTCGGCTGGACCGCCGCCCGGCTGCGTCACCCCGAGCAGGCCATCCGCTGGACCTGGCTGCTCA
>NZ_JALKFU020000743.1 GCF_023242965.2 Frankia sp. AgKG'84/4 | reverse complement strand
GCGCGGGGCCGGCCCACCCGTCCCGCGGGCCGGCGGCGGGGGCCCGCCAGACCCGCCGGGCCTGCGCCGCGGAGTTCTCGGCGTGCGTGAGGATCCCGTCCCAGCGCCCCTGCATCGGCCGGATGAGGCCGCCGCCCACGCCGACCACGACGACGCCACCGACAGTCGCGAGGATGGCCCACAACAGAGGAGTGGTGACCGAGGTGGCGAGACCGACCTCGTCCAGTCCGGCCTTGCCGAAGGCGAGCAGGAGCACCGCGGCGACCGCGTCGGCGGCGGCGCGGGCGTAGCCGAGGTCGCGCAGGGCCTCGCGGACGAAGGTGCGGGCGAGTCGGGCCAGGCAGACGCCGAACACGATGATCGCGCCCGCGAGCATGGTGTGGAGCACGAGGATCAGCAGTTCGGTGACGGTGGTCTCGGCGGAGCTCGGCCCGAACACGCCGACCGCGACCCGCAGTACGGCCAGGTGGCCGAGGCCGGCCAGGGCCCGCAGCGCCCCCGCCCGCAGGT
>NZ_JALKFU020000742.1 GCF_023242965.2 Frankia sp. AgKG'84/4 | reverse complement strand
GAGCCGGCCGGCTCCGCGGGCAGCCGGCGCGGCGTGCGGGCCGGTCAGACGTCGGCGGGGCCGTCGTCGGAGCTGTGGCCTGGGAAGACCTTCGCGGCCGGGTCGAGGACCGGCGCCGCGTTGTTCACCGCGGTCGCGACCTCCCCGAAGCCGGTCGCGATCAGGCGAACCTTGCCCGGGTACTCGACGAGGTCACCCGCGGCGAAGATCCGCTCGACGCCGGTGGACATCGTCGGGTCGACGAGCACGCGGCGCCGTTCGACGGTCAGGCCCCAGCGGGTCAGCGGCCCGAGATCGGTGGCGAAGCCGAGGGCGGCGACGACCGCCTGGGCCGGGCGCACTTGGCGGCCGCCGTCGCGGGCGTCCGCCAGCTCGACCTTCTCGATCCAGTAGTCGCCGTGCACGGCGACGATGTCGGTCATCGTGCGGATCTCCACGGTGGACGCCTCGAGCCGGGCCAGCGCCGCCGGGTGCGCGCGCAGCCGCTCGCGGCGGTGCACCAGGGTGACCG
>NZ_JALKFU020000741.1 GCF_023242965.2 Frankia sp. AgKG'84/4 | reverse complement strand
GGCAGGTACTGCGGCAGCCCGCCGTCCCAGCGGCTGACGCGGGTGGCGATCGGACGGCCGCCCACCCCGGCGATCTGGGCGATCTCCGCCGCCACCACCCCGGCCAGCTCGGTGTCACCTCGGCCCAGGTCCTCCCCCGCGCCGGCCCGCCCGACGCTGGCCCGCACGACCGTGAGCCGGTCGGCGGCGACGTGCGGCCACTTGGCGGTCAGGAACGTGGCCGCCTTGACGGACCTGCCCTCGCGGGCCGGCACCAGGAAGCCACTGCCCGTCGGCGGTACGACGTCCCGGTAGACCAGCGTCACCAGCGCCACCGACGCGTACGGCACCCCGGCGAGCGGCGTGGCGGCGTGCGGGGCGAACGGTTCGAGCAGCGAGCGGGCCGCCCCGGCGGGCACGGCCAGGATCACCGCGTCGGCCTCGAGGGGCTGCGGGGTCTGCCCGTCCGGGGTCCGTCCGCAGATCACCCGCCAGCCGGCCGCGGTGCGCTCCACGGCGCGTGCCGGCACGCC
>NZ_JALKFU020000740.1 GCF_023242965.2 Frankia sp. AgKG'84/4 | reverse complement strand
GCCCTCGGGCGGGGCGCGCGGCGGCGATCTGACCCCGGTGGCCGGCTGGATCGGCGAACGGATCGGCGCCCGCCGCGTCCTGCTGCGCCTCGCCGACACCGGGGGCGGCGCGCCGGTCGAGTTCACCTGGACAGCACCCCAGCCACCCACCCGCGGCGGCCCGCCGCCCCACCGGCCCGACACCGCCGGCGACGACGAGGTGTCGACGTTCCCGATCCACCACCACGGCACCGAGGTCGGCGCCCTGATCGTGACGGTGACGCCACCCGCCCACCCGGGAGTCGTGGGCCCCGCCTGGCCGTATGACCCGCGCCCCGCGCTGGTCGACGTCGCCCGCGTGCTCGGCGTCGTCGTCGCCGGCGCCGCCGCGCAGCACCAGTTCCCCAACCGGGCCCCAGGCGAACCCCACCCCCCCAGTCTCTTATAAACAAAAAACGCAGCCCCCCAACACAACTCACTGTAGATATAGGTGGGGGGCCGATCAATAAAAAAGCGGGGGGGGGGGGTGGGGGG
>NZ_JALKFU020000739.1 GCF_023242965.2 Frankia sp. AgKG'84/4 | reverse complement strand
GTGCAACGGGCGCCGCGCGCCGCGCAGGTCACGGCCGTGCAGCGCCGCGGCGGCGGGCGCGCGTACCGCGAACATCGTGCTGAACAGGCTGGACACGCCGTCGGCCCGGTCCGGGTTGAGCTCCCGGGCGACGTCGGCGAGGTCGACGTGGGCGTGAGCGAACGCGCCCCGGCACACCTCGCGGGCCCGGTCCACCACCTCGCCGAAGGTGTCCGCCGGCGAGACGGCGAGACGCAGGCAGACGGTGTTGCCGAAGTAGCCCAGGGCGCCGCCGGCGCCGGCGCCGTCCCGGTTCACGACCGGCGAGCCGACGGTGATCTCGCCCGCGCCGCTGACCCGGTGCAGCAGCGCCGCGTAGCCGGCGAGCAGCACCATCAGCGGGGTGGCGCCGCGCCGCGCCGCGAACGCCCGCACCTCACCGACCAGCCGGGGGTCGGCGCGGTGCACGAGCTGGCGCCCGGAGTCGGCCGGCGCACCGACGGCAGCCGCGGCACCACTGGCCCCGGCGGCGGTG
>NZ_JALKFU020000738.1 GCF_023242965.2 Frankia sp. AgKG'84/4 | reverse complement strand
AGCGCAACCTCCACCGCGAACAAACCAGCCTGGGTGAACACCGTCTCATCCAACAACCCCTCCGGCGACCCGAACACCACCTCACGCACAGAATGGGCCACCCAACCCGACAACCGCTCATCCAACAACCCACACACCTCATCAAACACCGCCCGAAACACCGGGAACCGCTCCCAGAGTTCCCGACCCATCCCCACCCGCTGCGAACCCTGACCCGGAAAAACGAACACCACCTTCCCCACGCCATCAGCCCGGCCCACCACCACACCCCCCGGCACCGGACCACCCGGCACCGGACCACCCGCCGCCACCCCGCCCAGACCGACCCGTGCCTCCTCCACCGACCCCGCCACCACCACCGCCCGCTCCACCAACCGGCCCCGCCCCGACACCAACCCCGCCGCCACACCCGCCAGACCCGACTCCCCCATCCCCTCCACGAACCCCGCCAACCGGCCCGCCACACCCGCCAACGACCGTCCCGACCTCGCCGAAAACACCAGCGGAATTACGG
>NZ_JALKFU020000737.1 GCF_023242965.2 Frankia sp. AgKG'84/4 | reverse complement strand
GCGGCACGGCGCTGGTCTTCGTCGACGCCGACGTGCGGGTCGCCCCCGATGGGCTGGCCCGCGCCGTGCTGCTGCTGCGCGAGTCCGGGCTCGACCTGGTCTCGCCCTATCCGCGCCAGGTCGCGCACGGGCTCGCCGAACGGCTCGTCCAGCCGCTGCTGACCTGGTCCTGGCTGGCGCTGCTGCCCCTGCGGGCGGCGGAGCGCTCACCCCGCCCGTCCCTGGCGGCGGCCGGCGGGCAGTTCCTGTGCGTGGACTCGACGGCCTACCGTCGGGCCGGCGGCCACGAAGCCGTCCGCGACCAGGTCATCGAGGACGTCGCCCTGCTCCGCGCGCTGAAGCGGTCCGGTGGGCGAGGTGTGGTCGTCGACGGCACCGATCTGGCCGCCAATCGGATGTACGACGGCTGGGCGGCGCTACGCGAGGGCTATACCAAGTCGCTGGCGGCGGCCGGCGGCGGCCCGGCGGGCAGCGCCGCGCAGGTCGGCCTGCTGGGCTGGCTGTTCGTGCTGCCC
>NZ_JALKFU020000736.1 GCF_023242965.2 Frankia sp. AgKG'84/4 | reverse complement strand
GTGCTGCTCGCCCGCGCCACCGGCCGCGACGATGTCGTGTTCGGCACCGCCGTCTCCGGCCGCCCGCCGCGGCTCTCCGGCGCCGCGACGATGATCGGCCTGTTCGTGACGACCGTCCCGGTCCGCGCCACCCTGCGCGCCCGGGACACGTTCGCCGAGGTGGCCGCCCGCGTGCAGGCCGCCCAGGGCGCCCTGTACGACCACCATCACCTGGGCCTCGCCGAGATCCAGGCGCTGGCCGGCGGCGGCGACCTGTTCGACACGCTGCTCGTGCTGGAGTCCTATCCTTTCGACCCGGCGACGCTGATCCCGCCCGGCGGGCCGCGACTGGTCGGCCTCGACGGTCACGACGCCACCCACTACGCGCTGACGATCCGGGTCATCCCCGGCGAGCGGCCCCGGCTGAGCTTCGGCTACCAGCGCGGCGCCCTCGCCGACGCGGCCGTCACCGGCCTCGCCGACCGTATGGTCGCGCTGCTCGCGCAGGTCGCGGCCGACCCGGACCGGCCCGTCGG
>NZ_JALKFU020000012.1 GCF_023242965.2 Frankia sp. AgKG'84/4 | reverse complement strand
CCGTGCCACGAGCCGCCCGACGCCCTGCCGCGGCTCGCGATGCTGCGCCATGCCGTCGCCCGCCGCGGGCCACCCGGCGCCACCCGAGCCACCGCTGATCACCAGGCCGCGGCCTGGCAGCTCGCCGCAGCCTGATTCTCCGT
Source organism: Frankia sp. AgKG'84/4 (assembly GCF_023242965.2). Lineage (GTDB taxonomy): Bacteria > Actinomycetota > Actinomycetes > Frankiales > Frankiaceae > Frankia. The sequence goes on along the minus strand of NZ_JALKFU020000012.1, from coordinate 30,854 downwards.
CACCACATCGTCACTCCCGTGCCGTCGCCGGCCGGGAGTGAGCCCGCGCGCCCCGTCGCGCCTGCTCCTGGAGCCTCATGTTCACGACCCGACCCTGCCGCGGCCGGCCCGTCCGACCGCGACGGTTCCCCGCCCCGCGCCAGCCCCTGGCGTGCACCGCGGACGGACTCGCCACCGCACCGACCACCCCTGACCCGCCCACGTCCTGGCCGCGGGGCACGGCCGCCGGGTCCGAACGCTGGCGGCAGTCCCGCCTGGCCGCCGTCCGGCGCCGGACTGGCCGGCTCGTCACCCTCGCCGGTTCGACCCTGGCCGCGTCGTCGCTGATCCTGCTCAGCGCCTGCGCGGGAACGGGCACGAACAGCGCCGGGGTGACGGTGGTCGACGCCGGCGACCCCGACAACGACGGTCTGCACGGCACCGTCCCGGCCGAGCGGACGGCCAAGCCCGCGCTCAACCTGACCGACGTCAACGGCGCGCCGTTCGACCTGCGGGCCCGCACCAAGGGCAAGATCACCCTGGTGTTCTTCGGATACACGATGTGCCCGGACGTCTGCCCGACGACGATGGCCGACCTCGCAGCCGCCCTGAGCGAGGTCAAACCGGACGTCCGCGCCCAGATCTCGGTCGTGTTCGTGACGACCGACCCTGATCGGGATACCGGGCCGGTTCTCACTCGTTGGCTCAGACAGTTCGACTCCAGCTTCATCGGGGTCCGCGGCACCTTCGAGCGGATCCAGGCGGGCGCCGATGCCCTCGGCGTCCCCCTGTCCAGGCCGGAGGTCCAGGCCGACGGCTCCGTCCTGGTCACCCACGGTTCCCAGGTGATCGCATTCTCCCGGGACAGCCGGGTCCGCGCGCTGTACCTCGCGGGCACGAGCGTCCAGGACTACATCGATGACCTGCCCAAGCTGACCGCCGAGCGGTCCGGAGAACAGCGACAATGAACACGATCGCCTACCGCCTGAGCACGCCGACGCAGCCGACCAGCCGCGTCGTGTCCACCGTGCTCCGGTTCCTGCTCGGCGGGGTGTGGCTCGCCGCCGGGCTGCTGAAGGTCAACGATCCCGATGGGATGCTCCGCTCGGTGCGGGCGTTCCGGATCCTGCCCGAGGCGCTGGTGCAGCCGGTGGCCTATGCCGTCCCGTTCCTGGAGATCGCCCTCGGCCTGCTGCTGATCGTCGGGCTCGCCGTGCGGGTCACCGCGATCGTGTCGGCGCTGATGTTCGCGACGTACATCGCCGCCATCGCCTCGGCGGCGGCCCGCGGGCTGCGCATCGACTGCGGCTGCTTCTCCTCCGGCGGCGACCTCACGGCCGACGCGCCCACGCATTACACCTCTGAGCTGATCCGCGACAGCCTCCTGCTGGCCGCGGCAGCCCTGCTCGCCTGGCGGCCCGCCGGCTACCTCAGCGCGGACCGCCTCCTCGACCGCCCGGGTGACCACGAATCGCCGGTGGACGACCGTTTCGGGAGTGACACAGATGGCCTCGAAGACTAAGCCAGGGGGCAAGAACGGCCCCCGTGACCGTTCCGGAGCCGGGGGCGCCGGGGGCGCCACAGGGCGCGGGTCCAACCCGTCCGCCGCCGGGGGTCCGCCGTCCGAGCGGCGGCGCGCCAACAGCGCCGAGGAGCGCCGGGCGAAGGCCGCGGCGGCGCGGGCCGAGGCGGCGGCGAAGGAGAAGCGCCGTCGCACCTGGATCATCACCGCCGCCGTGGTGGCCGCGCTCGTCGTCGCCGGCGTGATCGGCATCGTCGTGCAGAACTCCCGCGAGGAGTCCAAGCCCGTCGTGCTGCCGGCCACGGCGACCGGCTCCGCCGGCGGCATCGTCGTCGGGAAGGCGTCCGCGCCCGTCACCGTCGACATGTACGAGGACTTCCAGTGCCCCGCCTGCGAGGCATTGGAGAAGCAGACCGGCCCGACCATCGGCACCCTGCTCGACCAGGGCAAGATCAAGATTAATTACCACATGATGTCGTTCCTCGGCCCCGAGTCGAAGCGCGCGGCCAACGCCGGCGCCGCCGCCGCGAACGTCGGCAGGTTCCGCGAGCTGCACAACGTCCTCTACGCCAACCAGCCCGAGGAGCACACCGGTGGCTTCACCAAGGCCGACCTGATCACCCTCGGCGCCAAGGCCGGCCTGACCACGCAGGCATACAAGGACGCGGTGAACAACGGCACCTACGACGGCTACGTCGCCAAGGTCGACAGCGACGCGTCGAAGGCCGGCGTCACCTCGACCCCGACCGTGCTCATCGCCGGCAAGCAACTCTCCGGCGACCAGCTCACCCCGGCCGGCTTCACCGCCGCCGTCAACGCGGCGAGCTGACACCGCCGCGCACTGGCCGCGACGCGCGGGACGGCCGACCACAGGACCCAGGTTTGCCGTCCCGCGAAGGTCAGGACTAGCTTGTCGGGGCATGACTGAGACCGCCAGCGCCGCCCGTCTCGCCCCCGGCGATCCCGCGCCCACGTTCACCCTGCCCGACGCCGACGGCAACGAGATCTCCCTGTCGTCGTTCAAGGGCCGCCGTGTGGTCGTGTACTTCTACCCGGCCGCGTCCACCCCCGGCTGCACCAAGCAGGCCTGCGACTTCCGCGACAGCCTCGCGCAGCTCAATGACGCCGGCATCGACGTGCTCGGCATCTCCCCCGACAAGCCCGCGAAGCTGGCGAAGTTCCGCGACCAGGAGGCGCTGACGTTCCCGCTGCTCTCCGACCCGGACCGGGCGGTGCTGCGGGCCTATGGCGCGTTCGGCGAGAAGACGATGTATGGCAAGAAGACCGTCGGTGTGATCCGCTCGACGTTTGTGATCGACGCGGACGGCGCGATCGAGGTCGCCCAGTACAACGTGCGCGCCACCGGCCACGTCGCCAAGCTCCTGCGCGACCTGGACCTCGCCACCGCCTGACCCGCCGGGGCCGCGCCTGGCTGTCGAGGCCCGGCCAGGCCGTTGGCGACCGCGGCGATCAGCTCGCGGGACGCAGGTCCCAGCGCAGTAGCACGTTGCCCGGCCGGCCCGGATCGACGAGCACCGGGATGCGCCGGGGCCGGCCGGAGGAGCTGACGGCCACCGTGGCGAGGTCGACGTTCGAGTCGGGCACCACCGCGCTGCGGACCACCAGGTACGTGTCCCCGCTCGCCCGGCGAACAAGCAGGCGCATCTCGGCGACGGCCCGCCCGTTCACCCGTGCCCCGGTGTCCCGCAGCGTGTCGACGGTGGCGGTGGTCGCCAGACCACCGTGGATGAGTGTCAGCGCCTCGTTCCGTTCGAGCAACGCCCGCTCGGCGGCGGTGGCATCCTCGGCGGAGCCGTCCGCCCCACCGATGCCGGCCTGCTCGGCAACGCCGCCGGTAATGTCCGCGGGTCTGTCCGGTTCCCGGACCTCCGTGCTCGTCATGTGCGTCGTCTCCAAGTCGTCCTCGCGCGTTTCGGCGCGTGCACCAGCCTGCCGCCGACGGCCTGTCGGTGCGGGTCGGGCTGCCGACAACGGATCCGCTGTGCCTGTCGGTTGGGCGACCGCCGGGTCGGCAAGGCGGCGCGGCACGAACACTGCGACGCGTTCCTACGTGTCCGGTTCGCAACCACCCAAACCCCATAGGGCCAACTAGGACACATACGGCCAATCCGCCGCCACAGCGTCACCACCGCTCAACGCTTCAGAGAACCTCCCAGCCCCGCCCACCGCACCCCTCGCTACGCTGGAAGCCACGCGGGAGTGGCGGAATGGCAGACGCAGCAGGTTTAGGTCCTGCCGCCCTAGGGCGTGGGGGTTCAAATCCCCCCTCCCGCACCATTAGAACATTAGTTCTAATGGTGCTGGTAAACAGCAGGTAGGGCGTTTCTTCTGCGACCTCCGCCCCCCCTCCACCACCGGCAGCTACCGGCAACGGGCGGCAGCCACCGGCAGCCACTCCAGCCCGAGACGTGTCCGAAACCCCCGTCATGATCCACCCTCCATGGCCGCGGCGAGCCGCGCCAAATTGATCTCTTCGCGCCCGTCAACGACGTGCGCGTACACCGTGTAAGCATTTGCAGAGAGTGACCTGCCTATCTCGCTACCTGCATCGGATCGACGCCGGCCGCCAGCATGTTCGACAACGCGGAATGCCTCAGGTCGTACGTCGTCTCCGCGAGCGGGCTCGACACCTGCTCTGGCGTGAATGCCGCCTTCCTGGCCGAGCGGTACACCTTGCCGTACATGCCCGTCGTCAGCGGCCCGCCGCGTTCCCCCCGGAACAGCCGCCCGTCCTGCCAGCCGAACTCGGCGATGTGCGCGCGGATCAGCACCACCAGCGACGGAGAGATCGGCACCGACCGGATCTCCCCCCTCGCCCGATGTTTCAGGGGCTGGCTCTCCCGCTCCCCGGCGTCGTACCACTCGTCGTCGAGCTCCGGGTCGGCCGTGGCGAGCAGGAACCGGCCCCACGCCGCCGTGCCCTCGGCGTCGTCGGGGAGCACAACGTTGCTCTCGCCGAGGTCCCGGACCTCCTCCGGCCGAAGCCCGGCCTTCCCGACGCAGCCGAAGAACGCGCGATACCGGAGATACCGGCCGCCGTCGATGGTCCCGACGGCGGCCACGAGCGCGTCGACCTGGGCATGGTTCGCGACCGACCGCGGGTCGATCGCTTTCGCCACCCGTAGCCGGACCGTGGGCAGCTCTCGGAGTAGGTTCCCGCCGGCGAGGCGCCGCTCGACGGCGTAGTTGAGGGCCGAGTGCAGCACCGATCGGTGCCGGGCCGCGGTCTTCGCCGCCGCGGGCTTCCCGGCGAGCGTCCTCCCGCCCAGGGCGACGGCGGCGCGGACCATCGCCTCGTCGACCTGGTCTACGCGGACCGTGTTCGCGGCCAGCCACGCCGCCGCTTCGGCGAGCTGTTCGGGCGGGTCGACCTCGACGGCCTCGCCGCGTTCGGTCCGCCAGCGGGCCGACGGCCGGTACGCCCAGTCGTACATCGCCCGGCGCAGGAGCAGCGCGTCGGGCCGGCCCCGGGCGGCCTTCGGGAGGTAGAACGCGGGGGTGTGGGTCGCGAGGCTTTCGGCGAGGTTCCGCCGGTGGCCGGGGGACACGGTCGGCCACATCATGGCCGCGAATTCTGCGGCGTGCTGGTACGACGTCACGTCTCTGGCGCGCTGTTCCTCTGGCTATCGGTGGCCGGCCGATGAGCGTGGCGGCCTCGTGCATCGCAGCTGGCCCATGACGATCGCGATCATCTACATTCCCCCATGCTCGTGGGCGACGCCGGCCGCTCGCGACGTCGAGGCGGAGGCGATGTGCAGGACGCCTCCCCACATTCCTGACCGAGCTTCGTCCGCCGAGCGAAGCCCTAGAATTCTCCGATGATCAGCGAGAGCGCACAGAACGCGGACCGCCGCCCGGTTCGCGCGGGCACCGGCGGCGCCCGACTCACCTGTCTCGGGCCGGTGCCGGACCCGCCGATCGATCGGGTGACCAGCGCCGCGGCGGTCGCGATCACCGACGATGGCCGGCTCGTCCTCGCGGAGCTCGACCGCGGGCCGGACCTCCCCGGCGGGCACGTGCGGCGCGACGAGATGTCGGTGGATGAGACGGTGCGGCGCGAGGCATGGGAGGAGATCCGCGCCCGCCTCGGTGAACTGCGCCCCGTCGAGGTCATCGAGTCCGACCACTTCGGCCCGGGCGACCTCACCTACATGGTGATCCGGGCCGCCCGGGTCCGCGAGCTCGCCTCGTGGGTGCGGACCCACGAGTCCGCGGGGCGCCTCGTCATCCCGCCGGAGGAGTTCCTGCGGCGCTACCGCGGGGACGATCCGGCGCTGATGCGCCACCTCGTCACCGCCGCCCTCGCTGCCGTGGCGGACCATTCCTGAGCAGCGGCACGCATACGATGAGACGCCACGTGATCGCCTGGTGACGACGTCCTGGCTGCGACGGGAGCACGAACCGTGAAGATCGGATTCATCGGCCTCGGTGGAATGGGCGCCGCGATCGCCCGCAACCTGATGGACGCCGGCCACACGATGCTGGTCTGGAACCGCTCCCCCGAGCCCGTCGCCCGCCTCGCCGACGCCGGCGCCGTGCCGGCGAGCATCGACGAGGCGTTCGCGACCGGTGTCGTGCTGAGCATGCTCGCCGACGACAACGCCGTCACCGAGCGCCTGCTCGACCCGGCGGTGCTCGGGGCGGCGCCCGCCGGCGCCCTGCACGTGAACCTGGCGACGGTCAGCCCCACCCTCGCCGCGCGGGCCGACGCCGCGCACACCGAGCACGGCCTGCGCTACCTCGCCGCGCCGGTCTTCGGCCGCACCGACGCGGCCGCCGCCGGCAATCTCAACATCGTCACGGCTGGTGACGCCGCCGCCATCGATGAGGTGCGCCCGCTGTTCGACGTGGCCGGCCGGCGCACCTGGACCGTCGGCGACCGGCCCGAGCAGGCGAACCTCGTGAAGATCTTCGGCAACTACCTCATCGCGTGCTCGATCGAGGCGATGGCCGAGGCGACCACGGTGATCGAGGCCGACGGGCTCGATCCGGCGATGTTCATCGAGATCCTGACGGAGGGCCTGTTCACCGGTCCCGTCTTCGCCGGCTACGGCGGCATGATCGGGCGGCGGAACTACGAGCCGGTGAACTTCCGGCTACCACTGGGCTTCAAGGACGTCCAGTTGGCGCTCGCCGCCGGGCAGGAACGCAACGTGCCGCTGCCGTTCGGTTCGGTCCTGCGGGACGCGTTCGTCGACGCGCTGGCCCATGGGCAGGCCGAGCACGACTGGGCGGCGGTGGCCGAGACCGCCCGCCGCCGCGCCGGCCTGGCCTGAGCAGAAGCCGTCTCAGGATGCGGTCTCCCGCCACGCCGCGGCGCAGGCTGACCGCATGGATCATCCCGCCGACATGACCGCGGCCGTGACCTTCGCGGTGCTGGTGGTGACCCTGAGCCTGGGGCACAAGCTCGCCGACCACGTGCTGGGGCAGACCGATGCCCAGGCTCGACTGAAGTCCACACCGGGGAGGGTGGGCTGGGCGGCGCTGGCTCGGCACCTGGTCGCCTACCACGCAGTGCTCGTCGTGATGGTCACGATCGCGCTGGTCGCGCTGGGCCTGCGGCTGTCGGTTCCCGGCTGTGCCGCCGGACTGGCCGTCTCGATGTTCAGCCACGCGTTGTGGGACCGGCGCCGGGCGGTGCGCTGCCTGCTGGTGCGCACGGGCAGTGGGGAGTTCGCCGACCTCGCCGATCACGGACTCAACGGCATGTACCTGGCCGACCAGGCACTGCACGGCGTGTCACTGTGGGTGGCAGCGCTGGTGGCGGTGCTGCTCTGAACGCGGCCGGGCTGGGGACCGGCCGGGCGCGGCTGCGGCTTACCGGCCCGGCCGGGCGCGCGACCACTGGGGTCGGCGGCCGCGCGGGGCAACGCTCCACGAAATGTTGTCGTCTCCGCCGGCACTCTCCCAGCGGTCATCGTCCGCGCCGTCCGCGCCGTCGGGACCGGCGTAGTCCCAGCTCGACGACCAGTCATCCGCGTTCGGATCAGCGGGCGCGTCGGCGCCCGACCAGTCGGTCCCGCTCCTGACGAAGCCGACCGGGCGGCCAACCTGCGGGTTCACGAGCCAGGCAGTGATGGTGACCCCCACGAGGACGGAGTGGACGTGGACCGGCGTCGGCCGCGATGCCCGGGCTGGCCCGAGTACGGGCGGACCGCTCTGATTGCCGCCGTTACCTTCCTACCGCCGACGCCGAGCCGGCAACCTCGATCGACGTCAACCTGACAGGCAGCGATACCGGTTTGGCGGCCATCATCCCGCTTGGTCAGCCCGCCCGCGCGGCCCCGACCAGCCCAGGACGTGGTGTCAGCGGCGCAGGGTGCCGTTCGGACTCCCTGGCCCGACGGTGCCAGTCGGAACACCCGCGTGGATGACCCGACCGGACGCCGCCGAGACCGAGGAGCGACTGGGCATCGCGAGTCGGGGACGGATGGCGACCCGGACACCACAGCCGCATTCTCAACCTACCTGTTCGATAGCTTGTAGTCACTGATCGATTACAGGCAGTTCTAGCGTACACCCGGCTTACTCGCCCTGGGCCTGTAGTCCGCCGAGCTCAATTCAGCCATTCCATGGACACTCCGATCTTCGCGATCATTCGGTCGATGCCGATCCGCCACACATCGTCCGGACCCGGCGCACCCTGGGCGACCGGCCCGGGACCACCGGCCCTCGACCCTGGCGCCAACCACGCCAACCAGGCAGATCGGTAGTACCGGCGACTTCTGGGTGGTGTCCGGCATTGGACAAAGGTTTCGTGATGACAGCCACAGGGTGAGCACCGGGTTTCCGGCTTAGTCTGATCGCTCATGAGCGGCGCGCCAGTAGGGGTGTTCGACAGCGGAGTAGGCGGCCTGACCGTGGCCCGCGCGATTCTCGACCAGCTTCCGCACGAGCCCCTCCTCTATCTCGGTGACACCGAGCGAGCACCCTACGGACCGCGCCCGATCGCCGAAGTGCGGCGTTTTGCTCTTGAATGCCTCGATCGTCTGGTAGCGGAGGGAGTGAAACTGCTCGTCATCGCCTGCAACACGGCCAGCGCCGCGTGCCTGCGCGATGCCCGGGAGCGCTACGACGTCCCCGTCGTCGAAGTGATCATGCCGGCGACCCGGCGCGCGGTGGCGGCCACCCGCAGCGGCCGCGTCGGCGTCATCGGGACGTCGGCCACGATCGCCAGCCGCGCCTACGACGATGCCTTCACCGCCGCGTCGGGGGTGAGTCTCACCACCGTCGCCTGCCCGGCGTTCGTGGACTTCGTGGAGCGGGGTATCACCTCGGGACGCCAGCTGTTGGGGCTGGCAGAGGCCTACCTCGCACCGTTGCAGGAAGCCAGGGTTGACACGGTAATTCTTGGATGCACGCATTATCCTCTGTTGACTGGCGTCATCGGCCTCGTGATGGGAGAGGGCGTAACGCTGGTGAGCAGCGCTGAGGAGACCGCGAAGGACACCTACCGGGTGTTGGCGCGCGAGAGCCTCTTCCGGGATCCCGCCCTTGCGCCGCCCAGCCACCAGTTCCTGACGACAGGTGATCCCGCCCTGTTCACCCGGGTGGGACGCAGGTTCCTGGGCCCCGAACTCGCCCAGGTCTCGCCGGTGGCGGCCAGCTCGACGCCGGCCGGCTCCCCGACTCCAGCCCCCTGGCCCGCCCGATCCCCGGCGGACCCTGTCCCTCCTCCGCAGGATTCCGGCCAGTACCCGCAAGATTCCGACCATCAGAGCCCGGTGGTGCCACGGTGAAACTGACGATTCTCGGCTGTTCCGGCACATACCCCGGCCCGGCCTCCGCCTGCTCGTCCTACCTGGTGGAGTCCGAGGGCTTCCGGCTCGTCGTCGACGCGGGCAACGGTTCGATGGGCGAGCTGCAGCGCCACTGCGATCTTCGTGACATCGACGCGGTCCTACTCAGCCACCTGCACGGCGATCACTGTCTGGACATGGTCGCGAACTCCTACGCGCGGCGCTACCACCCCGAGGGGATGCCCCCCAAGCTTCCGGTCTACGGACCGATCAACACCCAGGAACGGCTCTGCGGCGCGTTCGAGAAGTGGCCGGAGGACAGCCTCGCGGACATCTACGACTTCCGCACCATCGGCGCCGGCTGCCTGCACGTGGGACCGTTCCGGATCGACCTGACCCGCGTGGCCCATCCCATTGAGGCCTACGGCGCGCGGATCACTGCCGGCGACCGGGTGCTCACGTACTCGGGTGACACCGGCGCGTGCGAGCGGCTCGTCCGCCTCGCCCAGGACAGCGACCTGTTCCTCTGCGAGGCATCGTTCCTCGACGACGAGGACAACCCGCCCGACCTGCACCTGACCGGCCGCGAGGCCGGCGAGCACGCGCGGCGCGCCGACGTCGGCCGGCTCGTGCTGACCCACCTCGTGCCCTGGGGCAACGCCGCCCGCTCCGAGGAGGAGGCCGCCGGCGCGTTCGACGGCGACCTGACCATCGCCACCCCGGGCGCGGTCTTCGAGGTCTGACCCAGGGCGGCCGGTGTGGGCCAGTCAGGCGTGGGCCAGCCGGGCGGCAGCGGCCCGATAGGGTCGCGGGGTGACACGAGTCGATGGTAGAAAGCCGGACGAACTGCGGCCGGTGACAATCCAGCGGGGCTGGCAGGAGCACGCCGAGGGATCCGCGCTGATCAGCGCGGGGCGGACCAGGGTGCTGTGCGCCGCCTCCGTGACCACCGGGGTCCCGCGCTGGCGTAAGGGCAGTGGCCTGGGGTGGGTGACCGCCGAGTACGCCATGCTGCCGCGGGCCACGAACACCCGCAACGACCGCGAGTCCGTGCGCGGCAAGGTCGGCGGACGCACCCACGAGATCTCCCGGCTGATCGGGCGCAGCCTGCGGGCCTGCATCGACCTGAAGGCACTGGGCGAGAACACCATCGCCATCGACTGCGACGTGCTGCTCGCCGACGGCGGCACCCGCACCGCCGCGATCACCGGCGCCTACGTCGCCCTCGTCGATGCCACCCGCTGGCTGAACCGGCCTGCCGCGATCACCACGAGCATCGCCGCGGTCAGCGTCGGCGTCGTCGGCGGCGAGCCGATGCTCGACCTCGCCTACACCGAGGACTCCACCGCCGACACCGACATGAACGTCGTGTGCACAGGCGCGGACGGCTTCGTCGAAGTACAGGGCACCGCCGAGGGCACCCCGTTCGACCGGACGATGCTCGACAGCCTGCTCGACCTCGCCGTGCGCGGCTGCGCCCAACTCACCGCCCTGCAGGCCGAGGCCCTCAGCGGCCCGGCGCCGGCCGGACCGCCGCGCGCGGCGGTGACCCGATGAACGCCGGAGCGGCGACGAAGATCGTCCTTGCCACCCGCAACGAGGCCAAGCTCGTCGAGCTGCGCCGCATCCTGGCCGCCAGCGACCTCGCGATCGAGCTGGTGGGTCTGCCCGACGGCGAGGAGGTGGCCGAGACCGGAACCACCTTCGCGGAGAACGCACTGATCAAGGCGCGGGCGGCCGTCGAGGCGACCGGGCTGCCCGCGGTGGCCGACGACTCCGGCCTCGCCGTTGACGAGCTCGCCGGGATGCCCGGCATCCGCTCGGCGCGCTGGTCGGGCCGCCGCGACGGCACCCGCGAGCAGCGCGACGAGGCGAACAACGCGCTGCTGCTCGCCCAGCTCGACGACGTGCCCGCCGAGCGCCGGGGTGCGGCGTTCGTCTGCGCCGTCGCGCTGGTCACCCCGGCGGGCGTCGAACGGGTCGCCCACGGCGAGCTGCGCGGCGCGCTGCTGACCGGACCGCGCGGGCAGAACGGCTTCGGCTACGACCCGTTGTTCGTCGCCGAGGGCCAGACCGGCACCAACGCCGAGCTGAGCGCGGCCGAGAAGGACGCGATCAGCCACCGCGGCCGCGCCTTCCGCGAACTTGCCGTCGTCATCGGCCAGGTCCTCGCCCCCGAGGCGCCCGCGAACGCGGCCACCCCGGGACCTGGCTAGGCCCAGAGCTGACCTTCGAGAGCGGCCTCCGCCTCCTCGAGGGTGCCCGCGTAGGCGCCGGTGGACAGGTACTTCCAGCCGCCGTCGCAGACGATGACGGCGATCTCCGCCGGCCGCCCGTCGCGGACGGCCCGCTCCGCCACGCCCATCGCGGCGTGCAGGATCGCGCCGGTGGAGATCCCAGCGAAGATGCCCTCCTCCTGGACGAGCTCCCGGGTGCGCCGCAGGGCCTCCTTCGGCCCGACCGAGTAGCGCGAGGTCAGCACCGACGGGTCGTACAGCTCAGGCACGAAGCCCTCGTCGATGTTGCGCAGGCCGTAGACGAGCTCGCCGTAGCGGGGCTCGGCGGCGACGATCGAGATGCCGGGGACGTGCTCCCGCAGGTAGCGCCCGGTGCCCATGAGCGTTCCGGTGGTGCCGAGGCCGGCGACGAAGTGGGTGATATTCGGCAGGTCCTCGAGGATCTCCGGACCGGTGGTCTCGTAGTGCGCCTGGGCGTTGGCCGCGTTGCCGTACTGGTAAAGCATGATCCAGTCCGGATTCTCGGCGGCCAGGCGCTTCGCGACGGCGACCGCCTCGTTCGACCCGCCGGCGGCCGGCGAATACCTGATCTCGGCGCCCCACATCTGCAGGAGTTGGCGGCGCTCGATCGAGGTGTTCTCCGGCATCACGCAGACCAGCCGGTAACCCCGCTGGCGGCACACCATCGCCAGCGAGATCCCGGTGTTGCCCGAGGTCGGTTCGAGCACCGTCGCCCCGGGGGTCAGCACGCCGCGCTTCTCCCCATCAGCGATCATCCACAGCGCCGCCCGGTCCTTGATGGAACCGGTCGGGTTGTTCTGTTCGAGTTTCGCCCACAGCCGGACCTCCGGCGACGGGGACAGCCGCGGAAGCCCGACGAGCGGGGTCCGGCCGACCGAGTCGGCCAGGGAGTCGAATCGCATGCGTCGGACCTGCCGCTTCGCTCAGAGGCGGGCGTCGGCGCTACCACCGGCGACCGCGGGCAGGATGGTGACCTCGTCGCCGTCGCCCAGCTTGGCGTCGAGACCGCCGAGGAAACGCACGTCCTCGTCATTGATGTAGATGTTGACGAAGCGGTGCAGCTCGGAGCCGTCGTCGCCGGTCACCAGCCGGCCGCGCAGGCCGTCGTAGCGGCTGTCGAGGTCGAGGAAGAGGGCGGCGATCGTGTCGCCGGTGCCCTCGACCAGCTTCGCGCCTCCCGTGTAGGTACGCAGAATCGTCGGCACACGGACCTGGACTGCCATGGTGCTCCTTTCAAGGATGTCGCCGGTCAGGTCTGACCGACGCACTGCCCGGCTGGGCGGGACCGGCACGCGGGGACGATGCTGGCGGATACCCGGCCCCCATGCCCAGAATGCCGCGCGGCGAGGTAGCTGTCCGGCCATCGGCCGGGCGGGCCCACCGCGGCCCCGACGAGCTGCAACGCCCGCGAATCTCAGACGATTTCCACCGGCTCCTCGGTGACCACTCCGTCGACGATCCGGAACGACCGGAAGTCGGTGCTGTCCGGTTCCCGGGTGGAAGCCAGCACGTAGTGCGCGCCGGGCTCGCCGGCGAGGGCGATGTCCGTGCGGGACGGATAGGCCTCCGTCGCGGTGTGCGAGTGGTAGATCACGACGGGTTCCTCGTCGCGGTCGTCCATCTCCCGCCACACCCGGAGCTGCTCGGTGGCGTCGAAGCGGTAGAAGGTCGGCGAGCGCTCGGCGTTCTCCATCGCGACGAACCGCTCCGGCCGGTCCGAGCCGACCGGGCCGGCGACGACGCCACACGCCTCGTCGGGATGGTCACGGCGGGCATGGGCGACGATCGCCTCGTAGCAGGCACGGTCGATACGCAGCACAGGCCCACCGTACGACGCGGACAGGCGGATCCGGGCAGCTCTTTCGAGACGACCGTCAGTCCAGGGCCCGCGTGAGGTCGTCGAGCAGCTCGGTCAGGAACGCATACACCGCCACCAGCGGGCGTCGCGGGTCGTCGGGCTCGAGATGTTCGAGCTCGGTGGTCGAGTCGTCGTCGGTGAGTGCGAGCCGGGTGCCGAGGACGAGGCGCAGGTCGTTCAGGGTGGTCAGCCAGTCCTGGGCGGCGGCCTCGTCGAGCACGAGCGCCCGTCCCGGGGCGGGCACGGCGGCCAGCACCCGGCGGGCGGCCTCCCGCTTGCGGGCCAGCAGATCATCGGTCCGACGGCGGCGGAAGTCACCGGAGGCCATCGGATCGTCAGGATAGGGATCCGGCAGCAGCCGGGCCAGGGCCGGATCGTCCGGCGGCGGGGGTGCGGTGTCGCGCAGCCCGACCAACGCCTCCAGCGGGTCCTCGACCGGCGGCGCCTCGAGCAGCGCGTCGATCTGGCCAACCAGTTCGGACAGCAGCGTCGCCTCGAGCTCGGGCAGCCTCAGCTCGATCCCGGCACGGGTGCGACGGAAACCGTCAGCGGCCACGTCCTCGCGTCCTTCCTCGCTGGGACACACCCCTGCGCGCGGACCCATGCCCCGCTGGGACACACGGCGGCAGGCATGCCGGTCGCGGGGCGACCGAAGCCAGCCTAGTGCAGCCGGTGGCCGACACCCCGGCACCATCCGGACCCCGACTTCGGAGAGTAGCCAAACGGCGCGGTGGTGGCGGCCGGAGCGCGCGTTCGACTACCCACCTTCGGGGGCGACAGGGTGCCCATACCCAAAAAGGGGTGGCACCATAGAACTAGAAAAACAGAGCGGCCCTCATCAAGGAGCGCTACCTTCCGAACATCACGGATGACCACACGTGACCAAAATCGGCCCACCCGCGGCCGCCGGCCGGAAGCGGCACAATATTCCACCGCACCAGTCGCATTCAGGCGGCGAGCGGGAACGACATCGGGCGCCATTCGCGAGCGCCAACCCATCTCCTGCCCCACAACAGAAGTACGCTCAGCAACCGGACCACAAAAAAGGGCCATCGGGGGCACAGTACCCGCCTGCGGAACGGCGGAGAAAACACCGCCCCGAAGACCCCTGGAAAGGCTTTTCTTTCCGCCACTGAAACCACCGGCGGAACAGCGCCAGTCGCCCACGCTGAAGGCGGCGCGCCCGCCCCGGACACCGAGCCCCCCGAGAGCGACCAGATCAGCCTGCTCGGTCAGGACGGGGCCGTCGAGACCCGCCGAACCCGCCTAGTCCTGGGCGATGGTGGCCCACAGGCCGTAGGCATGCAGCCGCTCGGCATCGGCCTCCATCTCTTCCCGGGTCCCGGTCGCGACCGAGGCTCTGCCCTTGTGATGGACGTCGAGCATGAGCTCGGTGGCCTTCGGCCTGCTGTAGCCGAAGAGCTTCTGGAACACGTAGGTCACGTAGGACATGAGGTTGATCGGGTCGTTCCAGACGATCGTGACCCAGGGCCGATCGTCGTCGACGGCCTCATCGACCTCCTCCACGTCGAGGGGCGACACCGATGCGACAGACACGGGACCATTGTTGCGCGTCCGCCGCCCGGCAACGCAGTCAGACGGACCGGCGAAGCAGCGGCGGATGCAGGGCGGTGGCCGGACCACGCCGGTAGAGCTCCGCCGGCCGACCACCACCGCGCGGCGATGTCCGCTGTCCCAGCGGCACGACGAAGCCGGGAGTGGACAGCACCTTGCGGCGGAAGTTCGGCGGGTCCAGCGACACTCCCCACGCGGCCTCGTAGACCCGCCGCAGGTCAGCGAGGGTGAACTGGACCTCGCAGAAGGCGGCGGCGAGTGGCGTGTACTCGAGTTTCGCCCGGGCGCGCTCCACGCCGTCCGCGACGATCCGTCGCTGGTCGAGGGCGAGGCCCTCGTCGTCCGGCGCGCTCAGCTCCTCGACCGGCCACCACCGCGGCAGCGGACCGGGCCGGCTCGGCGGCGGCGGCGGGCTGGGCAGCAGGGCCAGGTAGGCGACGCTGACGCCGGGTGCCCGCGCGCCCTGCCAGGGGCCCCCGTACGTCCGCAGCTGTTCCAGATGGCCGGTGGCGGTGACGCCGGTCCGTGCCACGAGCTGGCGCGCGGCACAGACGTCGAGGTCCTGATCGCCGTCGACGAAGCCACCGGGCAGCGCCCAGTCGGCCGAGGGCGGGTCGCCGTCGCGGCGGACCAGCAGCACCCACAGCCGGCCGGCGCGCAGCGTCAGCAGGACGAGGTCCACGGTCACGGCGACGACGGGCGGCACCCCTCCAGTCTGGCCATCGCGGCCCGTCCCCCGACGGCGGGGCCCGGTACCACGAGGCCCGGCACCGGCCGGTTCAGCGCCGGCCGGTTCAGCGCCGGCCGGTTCAATCCCGGCCGGTTCAATCCCGGCCGGTTCAATCCCGGCCGGTTCAATGCCGCGCCGTCTGCACCACGGGCAGGCAGGGCTGACCGAAGCGGACGTCACGGGCCGACGGCGGGAGGGCCGCGAACGCCGCGGCGTGGTGCTCGCGGGCCCGGCGGGTGCCCGCCGGCCCGGTCAGGCCGTCCTCGATGTTCCTGCCGTCGATCACGACGGGACGCAGCAGCTCACGGTCCGCGCCGGCGACCGGCGCGAGCGTGTCGTGGTCCGCGCCGGGCGCGGTGGCACCGGGCAGGATGACGTCCGCGACAGCCCGGCCGGTGGGGTCGTGGCGGCGCACGACCCGCTTGCGGCCACCGCGCGAGTTCTTGCCCACCGACCGCTTCGCCACGGGGGCGCCGTCGACCTCGACGAGCTTGTAGACGAAGCCCGCTGTGGGCGCGCCCGACCCGGTGACCAGGCTGGTGCCGACCCCGTAACCGTCGACGGGCGAGCTGGCGAGCCGTGAGATCGCGTGCTCGTCGAGGTCGCCGGTCGCGATGATCCGGGTGCCGGTGGCGCCGAGGGCGTCGAGCTGGGCGCGCCCGGCGGTGGCCTGCGCAGCCAGGTCGCCGCTGTCGATCCGGATGGCGCCGAGGCCGGGGCCGGCGGCGGCCACCGCCGCGGCGATGCCCGCGGGGACGTCATAGGTGTCCACCAGCAGGGTCGTGTCGACCCCCAGGGAGGCGACCTGGGCCGCGAAGGCGTCGGCCTCGCTGGCGTGCGCCAGGGTGAACGCGTGGGCGCTGGTGCCGACGCTGGGGACCGCGAACGTCCGCGCCGCCTCCAGGTTGGAACTAGCGGTGAAACCCGCGAGATAGGCCGCGCGGGCGGCGGCGACGGCGGCCGCCTCGTGGGTGCGCCGGGAGCCCATCTCCAGGCAGGGGCGCCCGGCCGCGGCGGCGACCATCCGCGCGGCGGCCGCGGCGATGGCGCTGTCGTGATTGAGCACGGACAGCACGAGCGTCTCGAGCAGCACGGCCTGCGCGAACGTGCCCTCGACGACGAGGACCGGCGTGCCGGCGAAGAAGGGCTCGCCCTCGGCGAACGCGTGGATGTCCCCGTGGAAGCGGTAGTCGCCGAGCCAGTCCGCCGTGACGTCGTCGACGGTGCCGGTGGCGCGCAGGGCGCTGATCTCGGCCGGGCCGAAGCGGAACTCGGCGAGGGCCGCGAGCAGCCGGCCGCTGCCGGCGAACACACCGAAGCGACGCCCGGGGGGCAGGGAGCGGGTGAAGACCTCGAAGACCACGTGTCGATCCGCCGCACCTGACCGCAGTGCGGCCCGCAGCATCGTCAACTCATAGTGATCGGTCAGAAGGGCCGTGGACACGCGGAACAGGGTAGGGACGACTCCGGCCAGATGCGCGCCAACCACGCCCCGTGGGCCCACCGGCGGGACAGGGTTCGCGAAACCGGCTGCGTGTTGGTCCGGTGGTGAGACGGCGGTCCTCCCCCATGATGGCTCACACCGCAGCCACCCAGCACCGCAGCCACCCAGCACCGCAGCCAGCCAGCACGGAGCGCCAGCCAGGATCTCACCGCCACGAACCCACCGGGAGTGCCGCCGCGTGATGACGCCCGTGATCGTGGAGTTCCACGCACCGGCGGCATTTGGCCGGGACCACAACTGCCGCGCCGGGTCGCTATGCGATCGTCTTCACCGTGGACCAGAGCAATGCGGGCGTCTTCCTCGTCGTGGTGGGTGGCGCGCTGCTCGCGCTGCTGGTGTTCGGCTCACGTGCGGGACGCGGTATCGCCCGGGATGTGTGGGGCCGACTTCGCTTCTTCCGTTGGATACTCGTCGCCATCATCATCGTGATCATCTGGGATCTTCACGATGGGCTGCCGAACCAATGAAGGAGCATCTGTGGACATCGTCTCCGGATAACCCACGGCAATGGGGATGTTGCGCAACGGAGTGGTCGATTTATGCTAGTGCGCTCGCAGATGCCCGGCTCGTTATGCTCACTTCGCGTAACACGATTGTCGGACGAGAGGACAGCGGGTGACTGGTCAAACCTGGCTCTGGACGCCGCCACGGGCCACTCCAGCCAGTGTCGGGGTCGGCCAGCTCCTCAAGGCCTACCGGCAGGCGCACGGCCTGACCCAGCAGCAGCTCGCCGATCGGCTGGGCTTCGACCAGTCCTACGTGTCGAAGGTCGAGAGCGGCCGCCGGGCCATCCACGACATCTCCACCCTGCGTCACATCGCGCGCAACCTGGCGCTGTCCCCCGAGGACGTGGGGCTCGCGCCGGGGGCGATGGCCGACCGGCGCCGCGACGCCGGCCCGCGCAGCGCCGCGATCGAGCAGGTGGCCGCCAGCCAGCGTGCCTGGCGGCTGACCCGGGACCACCTCAACCACCACCGGATCAGCCTGGCGCGCGCCACCGTGCGGCTGTATCCGGAGTCCGATCGGCTCGGCAGCGGGCTGCTCGCCAGGCCCGGCTGGGTCTGGGACCGGCCGGTCGACATCGACGACGTCAACCTGCGCTGGAGCGACCAGGTCGCCCCGCCGCTGATCAAGGGCGACGAACCGGAGACGGCCGGCAGCCGGCCGCTGCACGGCGGCGGCCGCCCGCAAGCCCGCTACCAGCGCTACACCCGCGCGATGCGCGACCTGGACCGCCCGACGCTGTTCGAGAACCGGCTGAGCTTCCGGCTGCTGGACATCGCCGGTGACGGCGGCGCGCCGGCCTCGCCCGGCAACCGGCCGACCCTGAGCTTCGGCCACACGACCTACTTCGACGCGGTCGACGTCTGCGAGAGCGTGGCGCATGAGGCCGCCGCCGCGATGGCCGGCTCCGGGCTGTCGTGGCCGGCGCTGCCGTTCCGGGCCCGCATCGGCAACCCGTTCGACTTCGCCCGCCGCGTCGCACTGCCGTCCGTCAACACCTTGACGATCCGGCATGACCGGGGCGGCCAGGCGAGCTTCTTCCTGCACCGGCGCAGCGCCGGATCGGTCGCCACCGCGGGCGGGGTCTACCACGTCATCCCGGCCGGAGTGTTCCAGCCGTCCGGGATCACCGCGACCCACCACGAGGCCGACTTCGACCTGTGGCGCAACATCATGCGGGAGCTCAGCGAGGAACTGCTCGGCAATCCCGAGCACGACGGCAGCTCGTCCAGCGCGATCGACTACGCGACCGACGAGCCGTTCCGCTCGTTTGAGGAAGCGCGTCGCGCCGGCACCGTGCGCGTGTCGTACTTCGGCATCGGCCTCGACGCGTTGACCTTGTTCGGCGAGATACTCACAGTTGTGGTCATCGACGCCGACGCCTTCGACAAGTTGTTCGGCGGCATGGTGCAGAGCAACACGGAGGGCTCGGTCGTCACCGCTGGGCCGAACCGGGCGGTGACGGAAGGCATCCCGTTCACCCACACCGCTCTGCGCCGCCTTGTCGACACCGAACCCATCGCGCCGTCGGCGGCGGCCTGCCTGGAGCTCGCGTGGCGCCACCGGGAGACTCTGCTGCCCGGCCCGCGTCTGCGGACGGCGCACTGATCCGGGATATGCGCGTCCTCGTCACCGGTGCGTCCGGCTTCATCGGCAGCGTGGTCACGGACGCGCTCGTCCGCGCCGGCCACACGGTGACGGCGATGGTCCGCGATCGCTCGTCGGCGCCGGCGTTCCCCCCGGGGGTCGAGGTGGTGGCCGCGGACCTGCTCGAACCCGCGCAGCTCACCGCCGCCGGGGTGGCCCGCGGCTTCGACGGAGTGTGCCACCTCGCGGCGCTGACCCGGGTCCGGGAGTCCCGCATGGCGCCGCTGCGCTACTTCCAGGCGAACCTCAGCGGCACCGCCAACCTGTTGACGGCGCTGGAGGTCGGCACCGAGCGGACCGGGGTCGCCCCGGCGTTCGTGTTCGGCTCCAGCTGCGCGGTCTACGGCGACGTCGACCTCACCGGCGTACCGGAGAGCCGCCGCCCGGACCCGTCCAACCCGTACGGGGCGTCGAAGCTCGCCGCCGAGCGACTGCTCGGCCACCAGGCCGGCACCGGCCTGCTCGGAGTGATCATCCTGCGATCGTTCAACGTGGCGGGCGCGGTCGAGGGCCACTTCGACCACGACGACAGCCGGATCATCCCCGCGGCGATCGCGGTGGCGAGCGGGCGTCGCGACGTGTTCCGGATCAACGGGGACGGCCAGGCGCTGCGGGAGTACGTCCACGTCGGGGACATGGCGGCGGCCTACCTGCGGGCACTGGAGGGCGCCACGACGGGGGGCTGCGGGGTCTACAACGTGGGCAGCGGCGTCGGAGTGAGCGTCATCGACGTCCTCGCCGCCGTCGGCCGGGTCAGCGGGCGCCCGGTGCGCCGCGAGCACTGCCCGCCGGTGGCGGAGCCGAGGGCGCTCATCGGCGACAGCCGGCGCATCCGCGCGGAACTCGGCTGGGGCTCGCCGCAGTCGAGCATCGACCGGATCGTTGCCGACGCCTGGCACCACGGCCGCGCCGCCGGCGGGACCGGTGTGCCACCCCGGCAGCGCAATGTCCCGATCATCAACTAGGTCCCCGTCATCAACTAGGTCCCCGTCATCGACTAGGTCCCCGTCATCGACTAGGTCCCCGTCATCGACTAGGTCCCCGTCATCACCTAGGTTCCGGCCAGACCTGGGTGCGGCGATACCCGCATCCGGGTCTACCGCAGATCGTGGCCACCCCGTAGCCTGTAGCGAAGTGTCATCCGACCCCTGAAGAGCTAGCTGAAGGGCTGACCGTGATGGCGGTGGACCGACCCGTGGGCCTGCGGCCCTGCCACGTCTACGACTACGACGGCGACTACCTGGGCTCGTTCAACACCTGGTCGGCCGCGCACGAATGGGCCCATCTGCAGGCGGCGATGGGCGGCGTGCAGGGTCCGCTGGAGCTCGAGGACGAGCGGGTCGGGCAGCGCCGCCGGATCTGGGTGGACCGCTGTGCCGAGAACCTGGAGAGCGCCACTCTCTGTGACGTCCTCGACGGGCCGACGTTCATTCCCACGCAGCCGCGCCCGGCGGACTGACCCCATCCGGCCGGATCGTTCAGGACCTCCTCCCCCGTCACCAGCGGTCCGTCCGGCCCCTCGCAGGACAACAGACCGGCCTGCCCCCACCCGCCGGCACCGGCGACCACCAGCCAGAACGCCGAATTCGGAGCCGGCCTGGGTCGACATCCGCGCCCTTTCGCTCCATGCTGTCCGCGAGCGGACATACCACTCGGTGTTCCCTCAGGTCGCCTATCCTCAGAAACCGGATGCGACGAAGCCTCCCGTGCCGCCGGAGCTCGCCGAGAACATCCTTGGGCTACCCGACAGCACACCTGTGCAGCTCCGCGCACTAATCTGACGCTGTCGTGCCGCGGACTCATGTCCCGGACGGGCACCACGTGGGGCGGTGCCCGCGCGACCTATAACGAGACGCTCCTGGGGGAGACGAAAGTGGACGAGCAGACCGCTGGGACCGGTAACCCGCGGCCCACCTCGCGCCTGGTGGTCGACGTGGTGCGCGCGCTCCGTGGATGGGTGGTGGCGGCGGCCGGCGGCGTCCTGCTTCTCGGCTGCTACCTCGGCGTCTCGAAAGAGACGGATGTAGCACTTCAGCTACCTTACGTGGTATCCGGCGGCTTCGGCGGACTCGCGCTCGTTCTGATCGGCAGCGCGCTGCTGGTCGCTGACCGCGTCGACGCCGCCCAGGCCGCGCAGGCCCGCACCACGGGACAGATCGACGACCTGCACTCGCTGATCATCGCGGCGGCCACCGCCGGCATCGAGTCCGAAGGCCGCACCACGCCGGCGCAGACGCAGGGCTCCTACCAGGGCCAGCAGCCGCCCGCGCAGGCACCGAACCCGTACGTCGGCACGCCCGGCCATCGGGGGTGACCAGCGTCGACCTGGCGCTGGCCGGGATCTCCCTCGGCGCGATCGCCGCGCTGTCCGGCATCGGCCTGCTCGTCACCTACCGCACCAACGGCGTCCTGAACCTCGCCCAGGGCGGCATCGCCACCCTGATCGCGTACGCGTTCCGCGAGATGGTCGTCGAGTGGAACCTGCCGAAGTGGCTGGCCGCCATCATCGCGCTCGCCGTGCTCTCCCCCGGCGTCGGGCTGCTGCTGGAACGGTTCGTGTTCCGGCCGCTGGCCCGCCGACGGGCCTCCGCGGCCGAGTCCCTCGTCGCCAGCCTCGGCGTGCTGGTGCTGATCCTCGGGATCGTCGCCGGCATCTGGGGGCTGGGCTCCCGCAGTGACGCGCCGAGCATCTTCCCGAACTCGTCGGTGCGGCTGTTCGGTGAGACGCGTATCGGCGTCGACGCCCTCGCCGAGCTACTCATGGTCGTGGTGTTCACGATCGTCATCGGGCTCATCGCCGCGCGCACCGCGTTCGGCCGCCAGATCCGGGCCGTCGTCGACGACCGGCAGCTCGCCGAGCTCTCCGGTGTTCCCGCGGACCGGGTCGCGGCCGCCGGCTGGGCCGCCGGCACGACCATGGCGGGCCTGACCGGCGTCCTGCTCGCCCCCCGGTTCCAGCTCACCCCGTATGGGCTGACCCTGCTGGTCCTGGAGACCTTCGCGGTGGTCGTGGCCGCCCGGCTGGCGAGCATGCCGGTCGCCGTGCTCACCGCGCTGGGCATCGCCATCCTGCAAAGCGAGCTCAAGCAGTTCACCCTGGACGGCAACGCCGGGCAGATCCTCACGGTGCTGCAGTCGAACCTGTTCATCGTCGCGCTGCTGGTCCTGCTGCTCGCCGTGCCGAAGCTGCGCGAGCTGGGCAGCGGCGACTCCGGCGCGACGGCGAGCTTCTCCAGCCGCGGCGCCCCGCCCTCGGGCCGGGTCTCCGGCGCCCGCTTCCGCCAGGACTACCTCGGCAAACTCGGCGGTTTCGCGCTGCTCCTCGCGCCGCTCACCTTCGCCCCGTCCGACCTGCGCTCGGCGTTCATGGTGCCGGCCCTGGGCCTGATCTTCCTGTCGATGGTGATCGTCACCGGCTACAGCGGGCAGCTTTCGCTCGGCGTCGCCGGCTTCGCCGGCCTCGGCGCGCTGCTCTCGCTGAAGCTGGCCAACGGCAACCTGTTCGGCCTGCCGGCCATCCCCGGCATCTGGTCGATGTTCCTCGGCGCCCTGCTCGTCGCCCCGGTCGGCCTGATCACCGGCTATCCGGCGATCCGGCGACGCGGGCTGACCCTGGCGCTCACCACCTTCGCGGTCGGCGCGGTCGTCAGCCGGTTCGTCTTCGAGCAGCCCACCTTCGCCAACGGCCTCTACCTGGACCCGCTGACGCTGTTCGGCTGGGAGCTCTCCGAGAAGGCCTACTACGTCTTTGAGCTGGTCTGCCTCGGCATCGGCCTGCTCGTCGTCCGTAACCTGCACCACGGCCGCCTCGGCCGGGCGCTGCTGGCGGTGCGCGACGACTCCAGCGGCGCGGCGGCGGTCGGCGTCGACGTGCGCAACCTCAAGCTGCTCGCCTTCACCGTCTCGGCCGGCGTCGCCGGGCTCGGTGGCGCGCTGCTGGTGCACTCCAGCTACTCGTTCTCCGCCGATGACTTCGCCCCGTTGCAGAGCCTGCTGTGGTTCACCGCGGTCGTCGTCTTCGGCGCCGACAGCGCGGCCGGCGCGATCATGGCCGCCGCGTTCATCGTCACGATCGACGTCCTCGCGCCAGCGGGATCCTCGACGCTGGCCATCGGCATCCTCGCGCTCGCCCTCGGCTGGATGCCCGGCGGCCTCGCCTCCGCCGTGCGCGGCATGCTGCGGCTGTTCGCGCAGCACCTCGCCGACAGTTTTGTCGACCCGAACCAGCGCGCTCCCCGCCCGGTGCCGGTGCGCATCTCCGCCGTCGGGCACCTGCCGGCGACCACCGGCATCACCGGCGCCTCCGGCATCCCCGGCGTCGGCGCCACCCTCGGCGCGGCCCGCGCCGGCCACTACAGTCAGTGGCCGCTGGGCGCCCAACGGACGGCGGCCGACCCGCGGCTGACCCCGTTCGGAGCCGAACTGGTGACCATGGTGCAGCAGTACGCCGCCCACCGCCAGCATGCCGTGGTCGGGCAGAGGGCGGCCCCCAGCCAGGTGAGCCAGGAGGAGACGCGATGAGCCGGGGCGTGCTGCAGGCTGTCGGCCTGGTCCGCCGCTACGGCGGGCTGACCGCCGTCGACCACGTCGACCTCGTCGCCCCACCCGGCATGATCACCGGCCTGATCGGGCCGAACGGCGCCGGTAAGTCGACGCTGTTCAGCCTGCTGACCGGGGTCGAACAGCCCGACGAGGGCCAGGTCATGCTCGGCACCACCGACATCACCCAGATGCGCCCGGACATCCGCTCCCGACGCGGCCTGGTCCAGACCTTCCAGGTGCCCTCGCTGTTCCCCACTCTGACCGTCGCGGACAACCTCCTCGTCGGCGCGGAGAACCGGCGCCGGGACTACGCTGGCGGCCTGCTCGGCCTGTCCGCGCAGGGCCGGAGCCGGATCAGTCGAACGGCCGAGCGGGCACTCGAACGCCTCGGGCTGGCCCCGAAGGGCCCGGTGACCCAGATCGTCGAGGACGTCCTGAACTCCCTGGGCCTCTCCGACGTCCGCGACACCATCGCCGGCACTCTCCCGACCGGCGCGCTGCGGCTGGTCGAGTTCGCCCGGGCCCTGTGCGCGCAGCCGGACATCCTGCTGCTCGACGAGCCCGCCAGTGGCCTCGACGCCGCCGAGACCGCCAAGCTGTCGGAGCTGCTGCGCAGCACCGCCGCCGACGGCGTCGGCATCCTCATCGTCGACCATGACGTCGACCTGGTGTTCTCCGTCGTCGACCAGGTCTACGCGATGGTCGGCGGCCGGGTCGTCGCCGCCGGCGACCCGGAGACGGTCCGCAACGACCCGACCGTGCGGTCGGTGTACCTGGCGCAGGCGCCGCTCGCCGCCGCCGGCCAGTCCGGGGAGACCAGATGACCACCGCGACCGTCGAACTCCAGCTCAGCGGCGCCCGCGCCGGCTACGGCACCGTCGAGGTCCTGCACGGCCTAGACCTGGCCATCCCCGCCGGGAAGGTCACCGCGCTGCTCGGCACGAACGGTGCGGGCAAGTCCACCACGCTGCGGGTGCTCGCCGGCCTCATCCCGCTGCGCTCGGGTTCCCTCACCTGGCGCGGCGAGGACATCACCCGGCTGACCACCGTCGACCGCGCTCGGCGCGGCCTGATGCTCGTCCCCGACGAGCGCGCGGTGTTCGCCACCCTGTCGGTCCGTGACAACCTGCAGATCATCGCCGAGGCGAGCGGGCATCCCGACATTAGCCCCGCGCTGGAGTCGTTCCCCCGGCTACGGGAGCGCCTGAGCCAGCGGGCCGGATCGATGTCCGGCGGTGAGCGGCGGATGCTGGCGCTGGCCCGGGCGCTGCTCGCCCGGCCCTCGGTGCTGATGGTCGACGAGCTGTCCCTCGGGTTGTCCCCGAAGGTCGCCGGCGACCTGTTCACCTGGCTCGCGACCGTCGCCGCCTCCGGCACCACGGTGCTGCTCGCCGACCAGTACACCGAGCAGGCCTTGGCCATGGCCGACCAGGTCTACGTCCTGCACCGCGGCGAGCGCTCCTTCGCCGGCACCCCCGCGCAGTTCGCCACCGCCTGAGCCCGCGTCGGCCCCGGCCGGGGCCGATCAAGGCGTTCCGCAGCCCACACGAGAAGGCCCCGGCCAGGACCAGCGCCGAAGGCGCGGTCCTGGCCGGGGCCGAGTGCGGTCCGGCTCGTCGTCAGCCGGCCGGGTAGCCCACGTTCGGGACGGTGTAGCAGGTCGTGTTCATGTCCTTGACCTGCGTGACCCAGCCGCCCTTGCCGCCGGCCGCGGCGTCCTGCCAGCGGGCGACATTGAGGCAGTTGCGGTCCTCCGCCGGCGGCTGCGGAAGCGCCTTGAAGGTGCGTCCGGAGGAGACGAGCAGGCCGTGGCCGTCGTACTCCTTGCCGCTGTTCATGTACGCCTCGACGCACTTGCGGGTGACGTCGGCGCCGCAGGAGCGGATGGCGTCGGTCAGCCACTGGGCTGACGCGTAGCCCTCCAGCATCCAGAGGTTCTCCTTGGCGACGCGGTCCGGTGCCGCCGCCTCGAGCGCCTTCTGGAACTCCGCCACCGCGGGGATCTGCGTGTCCGCGTAGTTCGCCGTGCCGCTGGTCGAGTAGATCTCGTTGCGGCAGGTCGGCGACGCGCTGTACACCTGGCCGATGTTGTTCGCCCAGCCCTGCGGCGGGGTGACCTTGGCCTGCAGCGGCATCTTCTGGCTCTCGATGGAGTTGCACAGCTGCGCGTTGCCGCCGTCGTCCATGGCGTCGAAGACGATCTGCACGCCCCGGCGCTTCAGGTCGAGAACCGCGGAGTCCCAGTTCGGGGCACCAAGGTTGATCTCTTCCTGGACGACGCTGAAGCCCTCCCGCTGGAGGCCGTCCACGATCGACTTCGCGTACCGCTGCGACGGGGCGACGTTGTAGTACACGACGCCGGCGACGTTGGAGTGCAGGGTCTCCTTGAACCAGCGGTACGTCTCCGTGCCCGCGTACAGCGTGCCGTTGAAGCCCGGCCTGTCACCGGTCCGCGGGTAGTAGCTTCCGTAGATCGAGTACAGGTGGGGGTACTGGTCGTACTGGGTCGACACCGGCTGGCCGCCGATGTCCGGCACACCCTTGGAGTTGATGTACTGGGCGCCGGCGTAGTCGAACGCGGTGACCCCGGCGAGCGCGAAGACCTTCTCGTCGTCGACGAGCTTGTGCGCGCACTTCACGTTGTCGTTGCCGGTGCCCTTGTCGTCACATTCGGCGAGGTTCACCGTGCGGCCATTGACGCCGCCCGCCGCGTTGAGCGCCTTGAAGTACGCCCGCGCGCCGTACAGCGACGCGGAGAACGTATCGGGCCCGAATCCGCTGCTCAGGCCGGCGATGGAGCCGATCTTGATCTCGGTTGGTGTCACCCCGACGTCGGAGGCGGTGTTGTTCGACCCACCTGACGCCGACTGGCTGGCGCCCGTTGTCGTCCCGGAGCTCCCGGCCCGGCTGCCGCAGGCGACGAGCACCAGCGATGACAGGACGGCGACGGCGACGAGCGACTTCGCTCGCATGGACATGCTCTCCCCTGGTGTGTCGGTGGCGCCCGACCGATCCGGCTGGACAGACGTACCTGGGCGCGGACAGCGCTCACGATGGCCACGATGCCACCGGAAGCTACGCACAGTCACCCTGCGTTGCGTACGAACATGCGGCGCCACCAGCTTCGACGCACCGGCGGCGTGCTGCCGCGTTCCACCGGTGTCTCCTGCGCGGGCGGGATGGTCCCTCCGTCCGCTCCGTCCTCGCCCTCGGCCGCTTCCCCACCGCCAGCCGATCCGACTTCACTGTCGGTGACCGAGGCCACGGCCCGGGAAGGAAGCGACGCGGGCTGGCCCGCCTGCCGCGCGCCTACACCGACCGCCGCGGGAACCGCCTCCGTCC
Organism: Frankia sp. AgKG'84/4; assembly: GCF_023242965.2. Lineage (GTDB taxonomy): Bacteria > Actinomycetota > Actinomycetes > Frankiales > Frankiaceae > Frankia. The sequence continues at coordinate 3,633 of NZ_JALKFU020000012.1, read as the reverse complement.
CGGAAGGCTCGGCTACCGTACCGCCAGCGGGTTGAACGGGCACCGCCGCATCACCGGCCGGGGCCACCGACGGGACCGCGGTCACCGGCGCCATGGTGGTGCCTAGCATCGCCATCGCCTCGTCGAGCGCGGCCAGCGCCTGGCCGAGCGCGGCCACCGGGTCCTCCTCTCCCGCCGTGGCCTCGGTCGACGGCTCCGGCCCGGCCGCGGCCGCCACCTCGCTCGTCACCTCGACCACCGGCGCCGGCTCGGCCACCGACGCCGGCATGACCTCGATCACCGCCGCCGCCGCGACGGCCCCATCCGGCACTGTCGCCGTCTCCCGCTCGACCTCGATCAGAGGTTCCGGCTCAAGCTCGACGACCGGCTCAAGCTCGACGACGGATGCCGGCTCAAGCTCGACGACCGGCTCAGGCTCGACAACGGATGCCGGCGCTTGCGACGGTGTGTCGATCAGGGGTATGGCGTCAGGAGGCGACTCGGCCGTCGGGGGTGCGGGAATCGTTTCAGCGGCTCGCGCCAGCCGGTTGGTAATCAGACCGCCCGGGCCCGGCGTGCGGCGCAACTGTCCTGTTTGCGCGAGTCGCCGACAAGCCTGGTTCACCGAACCCCGGCTCGCTCCGATAGCGGCGGCCAGTCGGCCGTCGTCCAAACCGTCAGGCACCTTGGCCAGCTGGTCGAGTATCCGGTCAGCAACAGTAGCCACAAAACCGGACGCTATACGTCATCTGGGAAACGACCGCAAGCGGGGTCGGTCCGCATCGTCTTCGTGTCCAGATCGCTGCCGTTGGCAGCGACCCGGCGGTCCCGCCACGACGCCACACAGCCATTACCTACCCGGACTCTTCAAACACAGAGAGCTATATTTCCCCGAGAGTCGCCGCGTGGTCGAGGCCCGGACCCACCGGCCGTACTGCCGACGGCGGCTGCCGTCCGGCCTGGCGCGCACGGGATGGGGTTCCTGCATGTCCAACCGGCCACGACGGTCGACGCTCGCCTCGGCCTTCGATCCGCGGCGCAACAGCTTCGGGTTTCTGCGCATCACGATGGCCCTCGCCGTGTTCGCCCAGCATGGCCTGATCGCCGGTGGCTTCGTCGGGGCGCCGGGGCCCTCCTCCCGGTTCGACCTGGCCGCGATCGCGGTGGACTGCTTCTTCGCCATCAGCGGGTTCCTCGTCACCCGCAGCCGGCTGAACATCCGCTGGACCGCCCGCTTCCTGTGGCACCGCTTCCTGCGGATCCTGCCCGGCTTCTGGCTGTGCCTGGTGGTCGTGGCGATGGTGATCGCCCCGCTCGGCTGGCTGCACCAGCACGGGACGCTGCGCGGCTACTTCGGCGCCGCCCCGCACGGCCCGTTCGCCTATGTGCTCACCAACAGCACGCTGCTGATGCACTTCTACGACATCGCCGGCACCCCGCGGGGAGTGCCGATCACCGCGCTGCCGAACGGTCCGGTGGCCTGGGACGGGTCGCTGTGGAGCCTGATCTGGGAGGCGCTGTGCTATCTCGGGCTCGCGGCGCTCGGCGCGGGCGGGCGGCTGCGCCGGCGGGCCCGGCTGATCCCGATGCTCACCGGCCTGCTGGCCGGCCTGTGGGTGCTCCGCTGGCTCGTCCCCGGCGCGCTGCCGACACTGCTGGACAGCGACCTGGCCGGCGCCGCCGTGCGACTGGGTTCGATGTTCCTGGCCGGGGCCCTGCTGTGCGTGTACGCCGACCGGGTGCCCTACAACCGGCGGCTCGGGCCGGTCGCGATCGTCACCGCGACGGCGGCGCTCCTGCTGCTGCCCGACGCGCACGCGCCGGCAAGCCTGCCGATCGCCTACTCCTGCGTGTGGCTCGCGATCCGCCTGCCGCTGCACCGGATCGGTGCCCGCAACGACCTCTCCTACGGCACCTACATCTACTCCGCGCCGGTCCAGCAGCTCATGGCCGTGTACGGGCTGCACCGGGCCGGGGTCGTCCCCTACTTCGCCGTGTCGCTCGCGGGCACCGTGGCGCTGGCGGCGCTGAGCTGGCGGTTGCTCGAACAGCCCGCGCTACGGCGCAAGAACCAGGCTGTTCCCGGGCTGGCCCGACTCCGGTTCGCGCCGCAGCGGGCCGGGCGGCGGCGGGCGGCGGCGGGCGAAAGCCGGCGGGCCGCCCCGGTCGCCGATCGTGGTCGGCGCCGGGGCCGTCCTGGTGCTGCTGCTCGGGTTCCTCGTGCTGCACACGATGTCGGGCAACAAGGTCGAGGTACCGCTCCTGACCAACCTCAGCAAGTCGGACGCGGAGACGAAGCTTCGCCAGGCGGGGCTGAAGTCCACCTACCTCGACCCGGTGGCGAGCCCCACCGTGGCCACCAATCGCATCGTCCAGCAGGACCCGCGCGACGGCGCGAAGGTCGGCAAGGGCGCGGTGGTGACGCTGCGGCTCAGTTCCGGGCCGGCGACGATCCCGGTGCCGGACCTGGCGAACCTCACCCCGGAGCAGGCGAACGCCCGGCTCACCGAGGTGGGTCTCACCCCCGGCGGCCAGGTCAACGCGGCCAGTGACACCATCGGCGACGGCCACGTGATCTCCACCGACCCGGCCCTGAACACCCAGGCGAAGCCGAAGGACGCGATCAGACTGATCGTCTCCTCCGGTCCGGACACCCCCCTGATGCCCTCGGACATCATCGGCAGGACCTACGACGCGGCCAAGGCCCAGCTCGAGGCCGCCGGAATCGCCGGCCTCACCGTGCAGCGTGCCGTGACCACCACCAGCGACGCGACCCCCGGCACCGTCGTCGGCGTCTCGCCCGAGGTCGGCCAGCCGGTCCCGCCGAACAGCACGGTCACCCTGACGGTGGCCACCACGCCCACCGGAGACGACAGCTCCGGCGGTGGCGACGGCGACGGCAGCGGCGTGCAGGTCACCGTGCCCAGCGTGGTCGGCAAGTCCTACCGCGACGCGGAGACCTCGCTGCGCCGAGCCGGACTGAAGATCGACCGGGCCTCCATTCTGGGCAGCCCGAAGGACAAGGTCGTGGCGCAGTCCGCCCGGGCCGGGTCCAAGATCGAGAAGGGTAGTACAGTACGCGTCAACACCGTGTGGCAGTTCGGTAACTGAGCGGCTATCGGCCACTGGTCAGGACGGCGCGGGGGCGGCCGAGCTCTCACCGCGCGACCGGATCCGGGGAGCGGACGTGAGGACAACGCGCGGTCGTGACCGGGATGGTGACCGGGGTGGTGACACTCGGCCGCGGCGAGCCGGCCGCGAGCGCGCCGCCGCGCGCTGGTGGCGCCCGCGCCAGGCCCGCGCCGAACACCTCCAGACACTGCTCGACGGTTCCCGCGAACCAACCGGCGCCGCCGATGACCACCTGCTGGCTCTCGCCGCGGCCCTGCGCGAACTCCCCCTGCAACGGATGGACCCGAGCCGCAAGGCGGCCATCCGCGCACAGGTCCTCGCCTCTCTCGCCGAACCCGCCTCTCTCGCCGAACCCGCCTCTCTCGCCGAACCCGCCGCCCCGCTGACGATCACCACCCCTGCCGTTCCCGCCGTCGCGGACGCTGGCGCCGAGGGCGCCGTCCTTGCCGGTGCGATGGTCCGCACCGGTGCCGCCGGGGCCGGTGCGGGCCAGGGTGCACCCGCGGCCGGCCGGGCCTGGTC
>NZ_JALKFU020000129.1 GCF_023242965.2 Frankia sp. AgKG'84/4 | reverse complement strand
GTTTGGAGCTGCGCAGTTCCACCGCGTTACCCCTGGACGACATCACCGGGCCTCGGGGGGGGGGGGGCCCCGGCCCTCACCCCCACACCCCCCACGCCCGCGTACCGCTCCTCCCCCCACCCCCCCCGCCACGCCCCCCACCCCACCCCCCGACAACCCACCCCCCGCAACCGCTCGCCATGCACCGGACACCGCGCCCGCCGGCCCGTCCCTGGAGGAGGCGCTGGCCGCCGTCGCGACGCGACTGACAGCGGCCGCCGCTGCGCCCTCGAACCGGAACGGAGCCGTGGACCCGACCGGGGCCCGAAACGAGGACGAGGCCGGTGCCGGCACCGGGGGCGGGCCGGCGGACGCGGTCACGGCCCAGGCCTCGTCCGCGGAGGGCCTGCTGTCCCTGACGGGCGAGCGGACGCGGCCATCGCAACTCGATGGGCTCGACCCGGACCAGCGGCTCGCCGCCGCGCATCCGGGCGGCCCGCTGCTGGTGCTCGCCGGTCCCGGCACCGGCAAGACCCGCACGCTGGTGCACGCGATCGCCCACCGGGTCGCCGATCTCGGCGTGCCCGCCGCGCACTGCCTGGCGTTGACCTTCACCCGCCGGGCCGCCGGCGAGCTCACCGAACGGCTCGACGCGATGCTCGGCGAGCGGGCCCGGGACGTGCTCGCGACGACGTTCCACGGCCTCGGGCTGACGATCATCCGGGAGCAGCACGAGCGCCTCGCCCGCGGCGCCCGGGTGCGGGTCGCCGACGAGGCCGTCCGGGCCGAGCTGCTCGATGCCGCCCTGCACGGCGTGGGCGACGCCCAGCAGCGCCGGAAGGTGACGGCCGGGGTCTCCGAGCTCAAGCGGCTGCGCGCGCTCGGCGCGGCGCGCCGCGACCACGACCTCGTCGGCGTGCTCGCCCGCTACGACGCCGAGCTGCGCGAACGGGACATGGTCGACCTCGACGACCTCGTCGTGCTGCCGCTGACGCTGCTGCGCGACGCGCCCGAGCTCGCCGAGCACTACCGCCGCCGCTGGCCGCACGTGTGGGTCGACGAGTACCAGGACACCGACGAGCTGCAGTACCGGCTGCTGGCGCTGCTGTGCACGCCGGAGTCGAACCTGAGCGTCATCGGCGACCCGGATCAGGCGATCTACAGTTTCCGCGGCGCGGACGTCGGGTTCTTCCTGCGCTTCCACGAGGACTACCCGGGGGCCCGCACCGTCGCGTTGACCCGTGGCTACCGCTCGACGCCCACGATCGTCCGCGTCGCACTCGACGTGATCGCGTCGGCCAGCCTCGTTCCCGGCCGGGCACTGAGCGCCGTGCGGGGCGCCACCGGCGACGGACCGGTGCTGCTGCGCCGGCACCGCAGTGACGCCGAGGAGGCGATCGCCGTCGTCGACAGCATCGACGCCGCCCTCGGCGGAACCTCGTTCCACGCCCTGGACTCGGGCGTCGATGGATCCGTGGACGCCGGGATGTCATTCGCCGACATCGCCGTGCTCTACCGGACGACCCGGCAGGCGGAGCCGATCATGGAGGCGCTGGCGAAGCGCGGGTTTCCGTTCCAACGGCGGTCCCACCTGCCGCTCGCGGACGCTCCGGCCGTCGCCGGCCTACTCGCCATGCTCGGTGCCGGTGCCGGTGCCGGTGCCGGTGCCGGTGCTGCCGGGCGGCCGGTGTCGGCGCTGTTGCGGGACGCGGCCGGACGGGCGCACGAGCTGGCGGACGCCCTGGGCACCGAGCTGGGGGCGACCCCGCCGGCGGGCTTCGGGGGCTTCCCGGGTGGGCGGGTTCCCTCGGAGGCCGAGCTGCGGCTCGCGATGGAGCTGCTGGCGCCCGCGGCGGCGTCGGCCGGCACGGACCTCGACGCGTTCCTCACGGCGGTGACGATGGCCAGCGAGGTCGACGGGTTCGACCCGCGCGCCGACCGGGTCTCGCTGCTCACCCTGCACGCGAGCAAGGGCCTGGAGTTCGCTCTGGTCTTCCTGGTCGGCTGCGAGGACGGGCTGCTGCCGATGCGGTTCGGCCCGGCTGGCCGGGCCGAACCGGGGCAGGTGCGGGCCGAGGCCGAGGCGGTGGCCGAGGAGCGGCGGCTGTTCTTCGTCGGCATCACCCGGGCCCGCGATCGGCTGGTCCTGTCCTCGGCGGCCCGTCGGCGCGGGGCCGGCGGGGACGGCGAGTCCAGGCCGTCACCCTTCCTCGCCGACATCGGCGCGGGGTTGGTGACGACGGGTGATGGGGGCCTGCCGGGCCCCCGTCGGCGGGTCCGCCAGCCGGTCGTCGGCCAGCAGCTGCGTCTCGTCTGAGACCTCCGGCGGCCCGGGGATCAGCGCTTGCGCAGCACCATCGCGAGGTTCCAGGTGATGATCTCGCGGGCGCCGGGCACCTTAAGGATCACCTTGGCCCAGTCCGGCAGGTAGCGGGGCATCGCGTCGACGATCTCCACGTCGCCGCGGCGCCGCGCCCAGGACAGGGTGTCGGCCACGGACACGGGGAACAGCGTCCGGCCGTAGATGTTCTTCGGGGCCCTGCCCTTGCGCCGCTCGAAGCGGGCCGCCGCCCGGTCGCCGCCGAGGTAGTGCCAGGGAGCGGTCTCGTGGCCGCCCCAGGGCGAGAGCCAGTTGGTGTAGCTGAGGAAGATCAGCCCGCCGGGGCGGGTGACCCGGACCAGCTCGGAGCACATCCGCCACGGGTCGGGGACGTGCTCGAGCACGTTGGACGTGTAGCACAGGTCGATGCTGCCGGTCTGGAACGGCAGGTCGAGCGCGCTGCCCCGGACCCGTCCCGGCACGTCGATGCTGGCGGCCTCCATCTCGGAGACGTCCGGCTCGACCCACAGGTACCGGGCGCCGGCATCGAGGAAGGCCGAGCGGAAGTAGCCCGGCCCGCCGCCGACGTCCAGCACGAGCTGGTCGGCCAGGGGGGTGTACCGCTGGAGCTGGCGGACCGAGTCCGCGGCGATCAGCGAATAGAACCCCGCCGGGTCGACGGGCTCCTTGCGGTGCGCGAGGAACAGGGTCTTCGAGCGGGTCAGGCCCCAGCCGGAGTAGGGCAGGGTGCGCACCGCCTCCGTCTCCTCGCCCGTCGGGCCCGCTGGTTCGCGTGCCGCGGGGTTCGTGGGCTCCTCCGTGGGCTCGGCGGAGGTTGCCGCCCATGCCGCCGTGTCAGACATGGCGGGCACGATAACACCCCCCGCTGGTCAGGCTCGCCCGGCCGGCTGGCGGGGACGCCGCCCACGGATCATTGGCCGCTGGCGGTATGCCGGCTGCGGAGTAACTCCGCGGACATCCCCTGGACAGTGGGCGGAGGTACCACTCGGCCAGGTTGGCCCTATTGTGGCCGATTTTCCGAATCCGACGTCTCGCGCGGTTTATCCTCCTCTTGCGCAGGATTTTCTCGGTTCTGTTTGCGCTTCCTCGCTCCCTGGCTCGGTGACGTCGTTTCCGATGATCCAAAGGATTGGTGATGGTAGTCGCGTGCCCGCATCTCCGACAAACCTGGCAATCTAGACACAGCAGACGAGCTGCGACGCCCCTGCCGGGTGACTGCCTCCACAGAGGCACACCAGCCGCGCATCGTGCGCTCCGGCCGGCCCGGCGGCGGGTATGACACGGACCGTTGAAAGCCTGGGAAGGCCCGGGCCCCTGCCGGCCAACCTATTCTCGCCGGCCTGGCGCCCCATCCTGGACCAGCCGCTGGGGATACTGACGGAGCTCGACCGAATGCGCCGCGGCGCGCCCTTTTACGACGCGACGGTGGACGAGATCAATGGCCGTCGCGTACGCATCGGCAGCCATTGGCTCACCGATTTTGCCTCCTGCAACTATCTCGGTCTCGATCTCGACCGCGAGATCATTGCCGCCGTCCCCGACTACCTGGACCGGTGGGGTACTCATCCCAGCTGGTCCCGGCTCATCGCCAGCCCGGAACCCTACGGCACCATCGAGCGGACCCTCGCCCGCCTCCTCGGCGCCGAGGACGCGCTGCTGCTGCCGACCATCACCCACATCCAGCTCTCCGTGCTGCCCGCGCTGGTCGGCCGGGGCGCGTTGTTCGTCGAGACCCACGCCCACCGCACCGCCCACGACGGCGCTGCGATGACCGCCGCGCGCGGCGCAACCGTGCGGCGCTTCACCGTCGACCGGCTCGACCGGCTCGAGCAGCGCCTGCGGGTCGCGCCGTTCCCCAGGCTGATCTGCGTCGATGGGATCCACAGCATGACGGGCAACGGCCCGCCACTGGCCGAGCTGCTCGCCGTCGCCCGCGCCCACGACGCGCTGCTCTACGTCGACGACGCGCACGGCTTCGGTATCGTCGGCGAACGCCACCCCGACGAGTCCAGCCCGTACGGCGACCGCGGCAACGGCATCGTGCGCCATCTCGGCGAGACCTACGACAACCTGATCCTCGTCGGCGGGTTCTCGAAGGCGTACTCGTCCCTGCTCGCCTTCGTTGCCTGCCCGACGGAGGTGAAGGACTATCTGAAGACCGCGGCGGGGCCGTACATCTTCTCCGGGCCCTCGCCGGTCGCGTCGCTGGCCACCGCGCTGGTCGGCCTGCAGATCAACGAACGGCGCGGCGACGAGCTGCGGGCCCGGCTGCACGGGCTGACGGCCACCGTCCTCGACGGCCTGCGCCGCCTCGGCGTCGGCACGCTCAACACGAGCGGCTTCCCGATCATCGAGATCCCGTTGACGGACACCGGCCGGGCCGACGAACTCGGCCGTTTCCTGTTCGACCGCGGGGTGTTCGCGTCGGTGGTGCCCTTCCCGGTCGTCCCCCGCGACCAGGTCGGGGTGCGCATCCAGGTCACGGCCGCCAATACCGCGCAGGAGATCGACGAGCTGCTCTCGGTTCTCGAGGCCGCCGCGGCCCGCTTCCCGCTGATGGCGCCCGCCCAGCCACCGCCGACCGTCCCACCGCCGACCGTCCCACCGCCGACCGTTCCAGCGCCGACCGTCCCACCGCCGACCATCCCACCGCCGACCGGCCGGCATCCGACCGGCCGGGATCCGGTGAGCTGAGCCCCTGCGCGCGGGGGAGCGCGCGGGCCGCGGCCGTCAGCCGGCGGGTGGCGCGAGCCGGCTGACGGGCTGCCGGTCACGGTCGAGGCGGACATCGGCGTCGCGGACCCGGGTCAGCACCGCGAGGTAGTCGCGGCGGGGCACCTCGCGGGCGCCGAGGGAGGCGAGATGCTCGGTCATCATCTGCACGTCGAGCACCGCGCCGCCGGCGGCGGTGAACCGGGCGTCGAAGTCGGCCAGGGCGATCTTGGAGGCGTCCGTGCGCGCGTGGAACATCGACTCGCCGGCGAAGACGCCGCCCACCCCCACCCCGTACACGCCGCCGACGAGCTCGTCCCGCTCGTCCCAGACCTCGACGCTGTGCGCCCAGCCGAGGGCGTGCAGCTCGGTGTAGCCCTCGATCAGTTCGTCGGTGATCCAACCGGAGGTGCCGTCGCGCTGGCAGCCGCGGACCACCTCGACGAACGACGCGTCCACCGTCGTCGTCCACCCGCAGGAGCGCATCCGCTTGCGCAGGGACCGGTTCACCCGGACCCGCCCGGCCGGGATCACCGCGCGCGGGTCCGGGCTCCACCAGGGCAGGTCGTAGCCACCGGTGCCGCTCGGTGACAGGTGCCGGATCCGCCGGGCGTCCACGGCCGCCCGTAACAGCTCACGGAACCCGACCACCTCAGCCTCGGCCTCGTCGCCGTCGGGGTCGCTGCCATCGGAGTCCTCGCCGCTCGGCCAGGGGAAGGCACCCACCCGATACGCGCCGACCAGGGTCGGCGGGTCCAACCGGCCGCCGACCGCGACCGGCGCGCGCCCTGGGCCGCGCAGCAGCGAGACGCCATCCCACACGGTGGGTCCTACCGGGCGCGGCGCCGCGGTCAGTGCCACGAGCCGCCCACCGCCAATCGGGCCCGGGCCTGCGCCGTCCTCAGCACGCCACCCTCCTCAGCACGCCACCCTCCTCAGTCCGGGCGCGCCCGCCCCGGCTCGTTCGATCCGGCCGGCGCCCGGTCCGCCGTCGGCGTCCACGAGGTCATCATCCGCGCCGTCGCGGCCCACGCCGCCGAGCTTCACCCCGTCGTGGTTCACCCCGTCGTGGTTCACCCCGTCCCGGTTCACCCCGTCGTGGTTCACCCCGTCCCGGTTCACCCCGTCGTGGCTCACCCCGTCGCCGGGTTCGCCGCCGGGGTCGCTCCTGTCGAGCGTGCCAGCTGGCAGGAAACTCCGCCGGAGTTGGCCGGTAACGGTCTCGGATGGGGCGGGCTCGCCGAGGTAGAAGCCCTGGGCGAGATCGCAGCCGACGTCACGCAGCATCTGGACCGCCGCCGCGGTTTCCACGCCCTCGACAACGATGCGCAGGTCCAGGGCGTGCGCGAGGCTCACCGAGGACCTGACGATGGCCTCTGCCCGGGGGTCGTTCGCCATCTGTTGAATGAAGGACTTGTCGAGCTTCAGGACGTTGACCGGAAGTTCGAGCAGCCTGGTCAGCGATGAGTAGCCGGTGCCGTAGTCGTCGACGGCGATGCCGATGCCGAGTGCCCGCAACTCGCCGAGCACCGTCGCCGAGACCACCTGGTCGAGCATCAGGGTCGTCTCGGTGATTTCCAGTTCGAGGGCGGTCGGGCTCAGACCGAACCCGGCGAGGATTCCGCTGACCTGGGCGGGCAGGCTTCGGTCCAGCAGGTCCGAGGCGGACAGGTTCACCGCGACGGTGACCGCCAGGCCGGCGGCGTGCCATCGCCGGCACTGTTCGAGGGCGCTCTGCAGCACCTCGATCGTCAGCAGCCGGATGAAGCCGGCCTGCTCGGCCAGGGGCAGGAACTCGCCGGGTCCGAGCAGCCCGCGGGTCGGGTGGCGCCACCGGGCGAGCGCCTCGACGGCATTCGCCCGGCCGGTGACCAGATCAACCTTGATCTGGTAATGGACCTCGATCTGCCCGGTGCCCAGCGCGGACCGCAGCGATTCGATCATGTCCAGGCGGGCGAGGCTGTCCGTGTCGGAGCCGGGCCGGTAGATCTCCACGCCGGTGCGGTGCGTCTTCGCGGCGTACATCGCGATGTCGGCGCGGCGCAGCAGCGTCTGGGTGTCGGGCGCATGGTCGGGGAACACCGCGGCCCCGATGCTGGCGTCGACGTGCAGGGTCACCCCGGCTACCTCGAACGGTTCCGACAGCACGGCCAGTACCCGGTGGGCGACGCGGTGGGCGGCGTCGGCGTCGGCGTTCTCCAGCAGCACGGCGAACTCGTCGCCGCCGAGGCGGGCATGCAGGTCGCCCGGGCGCAGGGCGTCGGCGATGCGTGAGCCGACCTGGGTCAGCAGGGCGTCGCCCGCCTGGTGCCCGAGCGAATCGTTGATCACCTTGAACCGGTCGAGGTCGAGCAGCAGCAGGGCGAACGTCCCCGGCCGGCCGACGCCCTGTCCGACGCGGGCCAGGCGTTCCAGGAAGCCGCGGCGGTTGGCGAGCCCGGTGAGATCATCGGTGTTGGCCAGCACCCGGCTGTCCGCGAGCTGCTGAACCTCGATGAACGTCAGCGCCGCGCGGGCCAGCGCGGCCAGGACGGTGCTCGCCGCGAGCCCCACCGTGAGTGGCGGGAGTTCGGTCGTGGCGCCCAGCACGAGCAGCCCCAGCGAGACCGCCGTGAACACCAGCGGTACGGCGATCACGCCCCAGCCGGACATCGTCGCCGCCGGCTGCCAGCGCGGGCGCAGCCAGGCCGCCAACGATGGCATCAGGGCCGAGAACAGCCACAGGGTGGGCAGCACGCCGCTGGCGAGCGTCCAGCCGGTCGTGACGAACACCACGAGCAGCGAGTCGGCGGTCGCGAACCCGGCCAGCCCCGCGCCCAGCAGCCACCACATCCGGCCCGGCCGCCAGCCGAGCAGGCCGAACACGGTCGCCACCAACAGGATCAGCAGGAGGTCGGCGAGCGGGTAGGTGACGTTCACCGCCATCGTCCACGCGCTGTACTCCGGGTTCGCCCGCGCGATCGCCACCCCGATCGCGCTGGTCAGCGCCGCCACCCCGAGGACCCCGACGAACGCGTCGAGCCACACGCTGTGGTGCAGCCGGACCAGCCGCCGGCGCAGCAGCAGGATCACGGCGAGGTAGCAGGCCGGGTAGAACAGTAGCCAGGCTACGTCCGACAGCGACGGCGCGACGCCGCTGTCGCCGACGGCGGCGGCATGGTAGATCGTCCCGCAGCCGTAGCAGACCAGTCCGGCTCCGAGCAGGGCCCAGGGCAGGCGTTCCCCGCGGACCAGAGCCGCCCGGGTGACGCAGATCAGACCGGACAGGACCGCGATGCCGAATCTCATCGCACTGGCCCTGGAGCTGAAACCCGGTATGTCCACGAACGAGGTCACGGCCAGCACGAGCGTGGCCAGGATCAGCAGTAGCTGCATGATCCGGACTAGCCGGAACCGCCGGGGCGGTGGTGGTGAGGTGGTCAATCCGGTGATCCCCCGTACGCCCAGTGGGTGCCGCCGACCTGGCCGCGACCAGTCGAGGGGTCGACAACCGAACAGGCCATGTCCCGCATTGTCGTACATGCTGGTCTAGCGATCTTGCGGGTGGTAAGTCCACCGGGAGCTGGCGTGATCAATGTGGGCCGCTCGGGCCCCTGAGCGGGGCGCGAGGCTTCCCGAGCCCACCCTCCGTATACGGAATGCTTTCGCCGCGGCCGCGGTGTCGGCTCGCCCACGGGCCGGTCTCCGGCGGCGGCGGTGCCGCGCGAGGGCAGCGCGTTCCTCCCGGCAGCCCGATCAGAGCCGGACGGTGCGCGTGAGGGTGGTTGGCAATGCTTTTACGGGATTTCTCGGGCCGCCCGGTGATGCGGCCGTCGCGCTTCTCTCTACTTGGTCGAGTGCGTTCCCGCTCGCGTTTCTGGCGCCCGGGTGAGGTTTTCCCGGACTCGTTGACGAAGTGTACGAATCCTTTCCGCGTGGTGGAGCGAGCTCGCCGTGAGGAAGTTCTCGCGGCTGTGGGCGTGGTTGACAGGCGTGCGTGTGCGGAACGTGCGGGCTGGGAGTCGGCACCGGTGCGGCGCCTCGATGGGGACGTCGGGGTGGGGACCCTCGCCGCGCCCAGGGAGCCTCGCGGGCGTTGCGCAGGGCTCATCCAGCGGGGCGCTGGAGCGAGTTCGACGGGTGGCGAGCCGGTCGGCCAGGACAGATCGGTGGCCGGATGCCCGGACAGCCGTGCGCCGGTCGGGAAACGGACATTCTGGGAGGCCGATGCCGATTCCGCTGGTTCAGCCCGACGGACCGATCCCGGTGACTATCCTGAATGTGCTGGAGGGGGATGGGTCGAGAGAACGGGGTCGACGTGTCTGCCGACAAGCATCCAGGCTGGTCGCCGAGCACACTCAGGCGTTTTCGTGAAGCGCACGGCCTGACCCAGGATGGTCTCGCCGACCGGCTGCGTGGACTGCCGCGCGAAGATGGATTCCGGCCGCCGTCGGCGACCGCGGAAATGGTCCGTCGACACGAACTCGGTAAGGTGTTTCCCGGCGTTGCCTACCGGCGTTTCTACTGTCGGCTGTTCGGGGTCACCGAACCGGAGCTCGGTTTTCGCCCGCCGCTGCCAGGTGAGTTGTCCGACATCGGCCGCACCGGCGGGTCCCCGCCCCGGCCGGACTCTGACGGTCGGGCGGACCATCCGCCGGGACCATCCGCAACCGCGGACGCTGAAAGCCCGCCGTCGGCTCTCCCCGGGGGATTCGCCCTTTCCTTCCAGAACCTTCGGCCCGGTGCCGCCGCGTGGACCCGGCGCAGCAGCGAGGCGCTCGCCGCCCATCTGATCGGCGCGGAGCGGCGCGCCCGTGTGACGCACGTGGGCCCCGGGCCCGCGCCGCCGTGGCCCACGCGGGCCCGCGTTCCCGGCCAGGCCCGGCCGCCCGACGGCGAGCCGGATGCCTGGGACGCCGCGCGTCTTGCTCATGAGTGGCTCCTGATGGAGCCGCCTCAGATCGCCGAGCTGGTCGCCGGCCGGCATGTCGGCGCCGCGCTGGCCGAAAGGGTGCAGGGCCGGGTCAGCCAGTTCCGCCGCCTGGACGACCACATCGGCGGGCACGACCTCGTCGGCCTTGTCGAGCGGGAGCTGTTCGCCACGGCGACCATGGTGCGTGAGGCGAGCTATGACGCGGCGGTTGGCCGCCGGTTGCTGTCCGCGCTGGCCCAGCTCTGTCAGCTCGCCGGCTGGGTCGCCGCGGACGCTGGGCGGGACGCGGCCGCGGGCCGCTTCCTCACCGGCGGGATTCGGGCGGCCCACGCGGGCGGTGATGCCGCCCTGGCCGCGAACCTGATCTCCACGCGTGCCTACCAGCTGGCGAGCAACGGCGATGTCCGGCAGGCCGTGCTACTCGCCCAGACGGCCTGTGCCGGCGCGGGCGCGGCGGCGTCGGCTACCACGCAGGCGATGCTCGCGGACCGGCTCGCCTGGGCCTATGCCCGATCCGGCGACCGGCGGGCCTGCGAGCGGGCGCTGGCCAGCGTCGAGCGGGTGTTCGACCGCACCGATCCGGACGCCGACCCCGACTGGGTCTACTGGCTGGACAGCCGGGAGATCGACGTGATGGCCGGCCGGTGCTGGACGGAGCTGTCTCGCCCGGATCGCGCCGAGCAGCGACTGCGTCGCGGTCTGACCGGTTACGACCCGCTGCGGGCCCGGGAGATCTCCCTCTATGAGACCTGGCTCGCCGAGGTCCACCTGCTACGCGGTGAGGTGGAGGCGGCCTGCGCGGCGGCCACTCACGCCGTGCGCCTCGACGTCCGGGTGAACTCCGCCCGGACCGCCGAACGCCTGCGGACGCTGGCCAGCCGGCTTGCCGGCTACCGCTCGGTGCCTGCGGCCCGGGAGTTCGCCGAGGTGTACCGGACGCTGCGCGCGGCCGTGCCCGACGCGGGCCGGGCGCCCACCGACCCCGGCCCCCGCCGCCGGCCCGCGCCGAGCGCTGCGGCGGGTGATCCAGCTCTGACAGCTCGCCTCGCACGGTCGGTGAC
>NZ_JALKFU020000735.1 GCF_023242965.2 Frankia sp. AgKG'84/4 | reverse complement strand
GCCGTGCGCATCGCCGGGCTGGAGGTCGGTTCGGTCGCCAGCCGGCGCAGGGTCGCGACCAGGCCGACAAGGTTCAGCGGCCGGGGCGGGCGGCCGGCGACCGCCTCGACGGGCACGCCCAGCTCGTCGAGAAAGCGGCTCGGCAGGCTGCCGTCGTCGTCCGGGCTGTTGACGGCGCTCACCAGCAGACGCCGGCGCGCCCGGGTGAGGGCGACGTAGAGCAGCCGCCGCTCGTCGGCGAGCAGGTCCTGGCGGGTCAACGGCGGGCGCAGGCCGCCGCGCGAGGGCGCGTCGAGTTCTTCGGCGGCCAGCAGCGAATGCCGCTGGCGCAGGTCGGGCCAGGCGCCGTCCTGCACCCCGCAGACCGCGACCACATCCCATTCCAGGCCTTTCGACCGGTGCGCCGTCAGGAGCCGCACGCCGCGGCGCCGCGCGTCCTCCCCGACCGGCGCGATGGCCTCGGCGGCGATCTGCTGGCGGCCGAGCTCGTCCACCAGCGAGGCCGCGCCGGCACCGGGCC
>NZ_JALKFU020000734.1 GCF_023242965.2 Frankia sp. AgKG'84/4 | reverse complement strand
CCTCCCGGCACCAGGCGAACTCGTAGGCCGCGTGCGGGTCGGCGGCGGGCGACCGACGGGTCCAGCGGGCGGCCCAGAACGCGGCCATCCGCGCGTGGGCGAAGGTCCCCTGCAGGACGGCCGCGAGCGGACGCGGATCCGGCCGCCACGGCGAGAAATACAGGTCGCCGTGGCCGGCGGCCTCAGACACCAGCGCGGCCAGGTCGTGCACCATCTCCAGCCGACTGTGCGCCGACTCGTGCACCAGCGAGGCGGCCAGCGCGAGCGGGCTCGACGGCGGCGAGAGCAGTGCGGCGCCGAGGGAGTCCGTCGCCGTGGCGCTGCTGCCCTGGCAGGCCGCCACGGGCCGCAGCGGCACCAGTGTGTGCAGCGTGCCGGCGACCTCAGCGGCGAGGTCCGGACCGGCGTGCGCCAGCAAAGCCCCCGCCGCCGCCACGAGACGATCCCAGCGGGCCGTCTCCGCCGGCGAGGCGGCCGCCGCGACACCCGCGGGCAGCGCGTCCCCGACGCGGAAGGGGTC
>NZ_JALKFU020000733.1 GCF_023242965.2 Frankia sp. AgKG'84/4 | reverse complement strand
GGTGCGGCGGCACCGGGCCGGCGCGCCCGGCGCGGACGTCGGCCGTGGCTGCGTCGATTGCGCGGATGACCGCGTTCGACTTCGGCGCCAGCGCGAGGTGGATGACCGCCTGGGCCAGGGCGAGGCGCGCCTCCGGCAGGCCGACGAGATCCAGGGCCTGGCCGGCGGCGACGGCGACGGCGAGCGCGCCCGGGTCCGCCATGCCGACGTCCTCGCTGGCAAGGATGATCATACGACGGGAGATGAAACGGGGGTCCTCGCCCGCCTCCAGCATCCGGGCCAGGTAGTGCAGCGCGGCATCGGCGTCGCCGCCGCGCATCGACTTGATGAACGCGCTGGTGACGTCGTAGTGCTGGTCGCCGGAGCGGTCGTAGCGGACCGCCGCGCGGTTGACGGCCTGCTCGAGCACGTCGACGTCAAGCACGGCGACGTCCCGATGCCCACCCGCTCCGCCGGCGTCCACGGCCTGCGCGGCCTCCTCGGCGGCGGCGGCGGCAGCAGCGGCGGCGGCAGCGGTGTCGGC
>NZ_JALKFU020000732.1 GCF_023242965.2 Frankia sp. AgKG'84/4 | reverse complement strand
GGCGCGGCGCCGGCCGGCTCGACGGCGAGCCCGACCCGGCGCAGCAGGACCATCGCCGACCAGAAGGCGGCCTCGTCGACGGTCACCACCTCATCGACCAGCCGGCTCGCCAGTTCGAAGGTCAGCCTGCCCGGCTCGCTGACCGCCATCCCGTCGGCGATCGGGCGCGGCGCCACCCCGGGACGGGACAGACTCGGGCGGTGGCAGGGCCGCCCGCCGCGGGCCGCCGCCATGGCCCGCTCGCGGGCCCCCGTCGGGTCGCTGCCCACGGGCACCGCCAGGCGGCGGCCGGCCCGCAGGGACACGGCGAACGCCGGCGCCAGCTCGGACTGCACACCGATCACCCGCACCTCGGGCCGGCGTGCCCGCAACGCCGCCGCGACCCCGCCGATCAGCCCGCCGCCGCCCACGCCGACCAGCACCGTGCGCAGATCCGGCACCTGCTCGAGCAGCTCCAGGCCCAGCGTGCCCTGCCCGGCCACCACCGCCGGGTCATCGAAGGGGTGCACGAGCAGCCGCCCGCCGGC
>NZ_JALKFU020000731.1 GCF_023242965.2 Frankia sp. AgKG'84/4 | reverse complement strand
GGTCCGCGGTCCGGCGTCCACTGGTCCGGCGCCCACCGGCCGGGCCGCGGAAGGTTCGCGCAGCGTCGGCCGGGAGGCGCCAACCCAGCCGGCCGCGAGCCCCGCTGTGACAGGTCCTGCCGGCCCGGAGCGGTCCGGCGCGGACACCGTCCGCAGGGATGGCCGTCGGTCGGATCTGGCCCATCTGGTGGGCGAACGATCGGGGGCATCCCGGCCCGAAGCGTCGGCGGCGAGCCCTGGGCTGCTGCTCGACCTCCCCGACCGGACGCCGGATGATCGTGACCGGCACGGCTCCGACCGGCACGGTTCCGACCGGGATGGTTCCGACCGGGATGGTTCCGACCGGGATGGTTCCGACCGGGATGGTTCCGACCGGCACGGTTCCGACCGGGATGGTTTCGTCGGCATGGCGCCGACGGAGGACGCCGTGGACGCGGACTGTCCGGCGCCGCCTCGGCCCCCGGTGCCGCCGCCAGGTGAGGACGGCGACCGGTCCCGTGCGCCGCAGCCGGGCCCGCGCCACGGCC
>NZ_JALKFU020000730.1 GCF_023242965.2 Frankia sp. AgKG'84/4 | reverse complement strand
AGCAGAGTGAGAATAAACGGTATGCTTTGCTTATGACACTTAGTTATTTCATATAAATAATAACCTTCATATCATAGACTTTATCGGTTAAACCGATTCGTTGTGCAGGAGTTTCCTTTTTATCCCCTCTGCCGAACGGAAGACAGAAGTTGTAATACGTTCTTAATATGGTTAAAGCATATTGTGCATACTTGGGATTAAAGTTTGCATAAATATAGCTTTTTCCCTGTCCCGTAGCAGTTACCAAAGGTCGTTCCAGTATGGAAATACGCCTTCTAATTTGTTGAATAAAACTGTTTGTTGCATGGTCATTCACATTCATAATGGCAGAAGCTAATTCATGAGCATCCAAACCGCTTACATCTGTTCGGCAATCCACCGAATAGCTCCCTTTATCTCTCGGACAGAGTGGATGCTCTAATGGATTGTTAAGCCAAACCACTGCCCTTTTATGAGGGAAAGCAACCTCTTCGCAGAAATGATGGGTTTGTAGCCTTTCTTGTAAATACTGCTCTGCTAAGGTATAAAG
>NZ_JALKFU020000729.1 GCF_023242965.2 Frankia sp. AgKG'84/4 | reverse complement strand
GACCCCGGCCGGCCTCGCCGCCCTGCTGGCCTCCCAGCAGGGCGACGCCGAGCGTCATCCGACCGTGGTGCCGCTGGTCGCGGACGGCGCCGGCGCACCGCTGTTCTGCTTCCCGGAGGCCGGGGCGCCCGCGATCGCCCTGCTGCCGTTCGCCCGGCACTTCGCCGGCCAGCGGCGCGTCTACGGACTGCAGGCACACGCCCTGGAGCGCCGCGGCCTGCCCGACTGGTCGGTGTCGGCCGCCGCCCGTCGGCATGTGGGCGAGATCCGGCTGCTCCAGCCGGCCGGCCCCTACCTGCTGTTCGGGCACTCCTTCGGTGGCCTGATCGCGCTGGAGGTGGCGCGGTTGCTCCGCCGGGCCGGGCACGAGGTCGCGCTGCTCGCCCTCGTCGACACCTACCTGCCAGGCACCGCCCGCCTCACCCGCTCGGGAGCGATCATCCCGACCAGCCAGCTGGAGGGGCCGCACCCGGACCGGCCGGCCGGCGTTCCCGATGGGCGGGGCCGGGGCCCGCTGGCGGCCGGCGAC
>NZ_JALKFU020000728.1 GCF_023242965.2 Frankia sp. AgKG'84/4 | reverse complement strand
GTCCCGACGCGAAGGGAACCGCTCCGGCCGGTGCCCGCCGCACCGCTGGTGACATGCGGCTGCGCCGGACGTCCGCCGGGTGGGTCGTGGAGGGCCCCGGCCCCGAGCTACGCCCCGTCGGCGATCTGCTGTCCGCCATGGTTCTCGCTGATCTGCTCGCCGAGGACCTCGCGCCGCCCGGGCGTCCCCGGCGCGCCGAGCGCGACCTGGGCGAAATCGAGCAGCTGCGGCTGTCGGTCGTCCAGCTCGAACACGCCCTCGCCTCGCGAGTGATCGTCGAACAGGCCATCGGCGTGCTGGCGGAACGCAACCAGATCCGGCCGCGGGAGGCCTTCGAACGGCTCCGGCGCACCGCCCGTGGCCTGGGCCGACGGGTGCATGACCTGGCCCGCCAGGTGGTGGACTCGGTCGGCGACCCGCGCGTCGTACTGCCGGGCGAGCTGTTCAGCCGCGGTCCGGTGGCCGGCGGTGGCCAGGTCAGTGGCGCCGCGCCCGCTGGCGGGACCGCCCACCCGGGCCGGGCGAACGC
>NZ_JALKFU020000727.1 GCF_023242965.2 Frankia sp. AgKG'84/4 | reverse complement strand
CGCCCCCGCCACACACGCCGCCGCGATCTCCCCCTGCGAATGCCCCACCACCGCCGACGGCACCACCCCGAACGACCCCCACAACCCAGCCAACGCCACCATCACCGCCCACAACACCGGCTGCACCACCTCCACCCGCTCGAGATCCGGCGCACCTTCCACCCCACGAAGCACGTCCACCATCGACCAGTCCACGAACGGCTCCAACGCCGCGGCGCACTCCTCCAACCGCTTCCGAAACACCGGCGAAGAATCCAACAACTCCACCGCCATCCCCACCCACTGCGACCCCTGACCCGGAAACACGAACACCGGCCCAGAACCCGCCACCGCCACCCCCGACACCACACCCGCCGCCGAATCCCCCCGCGCCAACACCCCCAGACCGGCCAGAAAACCCGCCCGATCGCCCGCCACCACCACCGCCCGATGCGCAAACACCGACCGCGACGACACCAACGAAAAACCCACATCCCCCAGACCCAGCTCAGGCCGCGCCGACACAAACGCCGACAACCGACCCGCCTGC
>NZ_JALKFU020000726.1 GCF_023242965.2 Frankia sp. AgKG'84/4 | reverse complement strand
GGCGGACGGCGGCCCCGCCTGGTCGCTGGCGATCGCCCCGCCCGGTGGGATCGACGCGCACCGCCTGGTCCGCCGCGTCGACACCGCCGACCTCACCACCGGCGACGGCTTCGCCGGCCCCGCCACCGCGGACGGCTTCGACAGTGACGCGGGGCGGGCGCTGCTCGCGGGACTGGCGGCGGCTACCAACAGCGAGCTCGACCCGGAGCGCGGGGCGATGATCCGTGCCGTCTGGCTGGACGCGGGCGCGACGGCCCCGGGCCGCCTGCTGCTGATCATCCACCATGCGCTGATCGACGGCGTCTCCTGGCCGATCGTGCTGGAGGACCTCGCCACGGCGGTCACCGCGCTGCGCGCCGGCGAACGTCCCGAGCTCGCGCCGGTACCCGTCGGGTTCGCGGAGTGGGCGCGTCTGCTCGACGCGCAGGCGCGCGCGGCGTCGACGGACGCCCGCCTGCCGTTCTGGCAGGACCTGCTCGGCCGGGCCACGCCCGTGCGGTGGGCGCCGCGGCCCGCCGGCGCATCGGATC
>NZ_JALKFU020000128.1 GCF_023242965.2 Frankia sp. AgKG'84/4 | reverse complement strand
CCCCCCCCCCCCCCCCCCCCCCCCCCCCCCCCCCCCCCCCCCCCACCCCCCCCCCCCCCCCCCCCCCCCCCCCCCCCACCCCCCCCCCCCCCCCCCCCCCCCCCCCCCCCGCCCCCGCGCCCCCCCCCCCCCCCCCCCTCCCCCGAGCAGAATTCGGAAATTACGCACTGCACGTTTTATTCCCTCGTGCAGATTTAATATTACACCTGGTTGACCGAGTTCTTACCGGCCGGTGCCTTCAGCGGAAAGGCGGGATGGGAGGATGCCCAGCACATTCGAGGGGAGATCATGTGACTCAGATCGGACCCGACGGGGTAAGTGCTGCGGACGTCCGCGAGGTCACCACATTGTCGGCGGAGCCGGAGCTTCACCGGCACCCATCAATGACACCGACGGGCATCGCGGCACCCCCGCGGCCCGCGGTGCCCTCGCAGGTTTCGGCCGGCGGCGCCGGTCCTGCCCTCGGACCTCCGTCCACGCCGGCGCCGCTGGCGGACGAGGACGCCTGGGTGCGGGTACCCGCAGGGAGGTGCACGGCTCTCGCCGGGCCTGCCCTGGCGCTGGCCGTCGTCGTGATCGGGGCGGTGTACCTGGCCTGGCGGGCCAGTGGCCTGCACGGCACCGGCGTGGCCGGCCACCTGTTCTACGCCGCGGAGGTCGCGAGCTACCTCACCATCGTGTGGACGGCGGTGATGACCTCCCGGATCCGGCCGGGACTCGCCCGCCGCGCGCCGGCGCCTGTGGGCACGCTCGACGTGTACGTCACCGTCTGCGGCGAGCCGGCGGACATCGTCGAGGCAACACTGCGCGCCGCCATCGCGATCGACTATCCGCACCGCACCTATGTCCTCAACGACGGCCGCATCGCCCGGCGGGACAACTGGCGTGACATCGACGAGCTGGCCGGCCGGCTCGGGCTGACCTGTTTCACCCGGACGGACGGGCCGAAGGGCAAGGCGGCGAATCTGAACCACGCGCTGGCCCGCACCGACGCCCAGGCCATCATGACGCTGGACGCCGACCACATCGCCGTCGGAGACCTGGCCGAACGCGTCCTCGGTTATCTCCGGGTTCCGGCGGTGGGATTCGTCTGCACCGAGCAGCGTTTCGACGTGGGCCGCCACGACGTCCTCAACAATGCCGAGCCGATGCTCTACCGGGCAATACAGCCGGCGAAGGACCGCGACGGCGCGGCGAGCTCCTGCGGAAACGGCACCCTGTACCGGCGGGCCGCACTGGAGTCCGTCGGCGGATTCAGTGAATGGAACATCGTCGAGGATCTGCACACGTCCTACGAGCTGCACGCCCGCGGCTGGCGCAGCGTCTACCATCCGGAGCCGGTGTCCGTCGGCATCGCACCGGCGACCGCCGCCGAGTACGCGCGCCAGCGCAGCCGCTGGGCGATGGACGGGCTACGCCTGCTGCTGTTCGACAACCCGCTGCGCAAACCGGGGCTCACCCGCTGGCAGCGCGCGCACTACCTGCACACCGGCATCGGCTATCTGGTGGCGTGCGCCCAGATGATGTTCCTGCTCGGTCCGCCGCTGAGCGCCGTCGGCGGGATCCAGCTCGGCGCCGGCGTCTCGCTGACGTCCTACATGCTGCACGCCATGCCGTACCTGGCGGGTTCGACACTGATCGTCGCCCACCACGCCGGTCTTCGCGGCGCGCACCGGACGATCGCGAGCACCCTGTTCAACGCGCCGCTGTACGCGCTGGCGTTCGTCCGCGTCGTGCTCTCCGGGCGACCCGAGGCCGGCACCACCGCGAAGACCGCGCTGCCACGGATGTCGATCCTCCTGCTGCCCCAAGCCCTGTTCGCCGCCGCGCTGATCGCCACCATCGTCGTGATCGGACTCGACCCGCGACCGGCGGACCTGTCCGCGCTGGTGTGGGCGGGCGCGCTGCTGACGATGATCGCCGGTCCGCTGTCCGCGATCTCGCGGCAGCCATCGCTGGCCGACCGGGTCCAGCTGCCCATCCGCGCGAGCATCGCGGCGACGGTCCTCGCCCTCGCCGCGACCGCCCTGCTCACCGGCTGACGAAGCCGGGCGAGACCGTCGGACCGTAGTCGCACCCCGATTCACCGGCCGCCCGCGGTGAGTTCGGTGCGCTGAACGAATGTGCCTGCTGACGCAGCGCACCACCCGTATACGGTTCACGGTCATCATGCGGAAATCGGGGGACCTACGATGAAGTCAAAGATCATGTTTCCGGTCGCGCTCTCAGCGGCGGCAATCTTCCTCTCCGGCTGTGGTTCGTCAGCCGGCGATCTCACCTCAGCGACGCCAGGAGCTGGCGGCACTGCGGCGGCGGGCAGCGCGAGCGAAGCCAGCCGGCCGGCGTTGGAGACTGCGGTCCGGACGTATTCCGACGCCTACCTGTCGGGGCAGGGCTCAGTCGCCTACGGGCTGCTGTCGCAGCGCTGCCAGCAGCGGTTCAGCCAGGCGGACATCACCGGCCTGACCCAGGCGGCGAAGGCCCAGTACGGCGTGCAGCCGATTCAGAACCTCACGGTGGACACCCTCGCCGGCACGCTGGCTCGGGTGACGTACACGTACTCGACCGCCGAGATCAACCAGCAGTCCGAACCGTGGGTGTTCGAGCGGAGCGCCTGGCACCAGGACGACTGCTGACCGTCCAGGAACAACCCTCAGCGACACCCAGCCACCTCCCTCAGATCGAGGGCGGGGCCGTGCGGACGCCCTGATTTGAAGGTGCGGTCCCAGAGGGCAGCCCGAGCTCCCGGCGGCGGAACCGCTCAACGAGCTCAGCACGGCTATCCCATCCTGCGGCGTCCGGTTCACTGGTGGACCGGACGCCGAACCCTTCGTGCATCTCCAGTTCATCACTGTATAGCCACGGCAATCTCAATGACGGAGCATCGCTGGCGGGCATGCTGCAGCACGCCCGCACATCAGCTGCGGCGCGCACCGACGTCGACCACGGCAGGTACCGGTCCGAATAACCCTCTCACCTGCACCGCGGTATGGGTTGGAGGTAGTCGCCACCCTACAGCAGCTGTATATTGGAGCCGTGGATAAGGCACGAGTACGGCTCTCCAGAAAATAGACTACGGGCTGGCAACAGTTCTTTCAGTCCGCGACGCGACCTGCCGAGGAGGAGTCGCGATGGGTTTCTATGACGACCAGGTGCTGCCCCGGATTGTCGATCTCGCGCTCGGCAGGTCGATGGAGGAGGTACGGGCGCGCGTCGCGGCCGGGCTGTCCGGCGAGGTTCTGGAGATCGGTTTCGGGTCGGGACGCAACCTCGCGCATCTCCCCTCGGGGGTCACCCGTCTGCTCGCCGTCGAACCCGCGGCCGGCGGGCGCAGGCTCGCGGCGGCTCGCATCGCCGCGGCGCCCTTCGCGGTCGAGTTCGTCGGCCTCGACGGCCAGGAGTTGGGGCTCGCCGACGCGTCGGTCGACCACGTGCTCACGACCTGGACTCTGTGCACCATCCCCGACGTCGATCGGGCACTGCGCGAGATCCACCGGGTGCTGCGGCCCGGCGGCACCCTGCACTTCACCGAGCACGGCCGCTCCCCCAGCCCCACCGTCGCCCGCTGGCAGAACCGACTCACCCCCGCCTGGAGCAGAATCGCCGGCGGCTGCCAGCTCAACCGTCGCATCGACGACCTGGTCGAGAAGTCCGGGCTGACCCTGGACTCGGCCCGGACCTACCCGATGAGCGGAACGGCCCAGATCGGCTTCGCCTATGAGGGCGTCGCCTCGAAACCGGCCTGAGGGCACAGGTGGCCCGGCGGCGTCAGACCGTCGATTCGGGTCCGGCGGAGGCTGGTCGACGCGCCGCTAGAAGGTGTTGGCGGTGACCGCGTTCAGGCTGGCGCAGACGTGGTTCGCCAGCGCCCGGGTCTGGACCGCGTGCGCGGCGCCGACGTAGGCCGGCAGGGCGCCGACCGTCAGCGGGGTGACTCTCGCCCGCCAGGCCTGGATCCGCGCCTTGCGTGCCCCGTCCGGACCGGCCGTGGGATAGAGGTGCCTGTTGGCGTAGTTGAGGCCCTTGAGCAGGGCCCGCTGCAGCTCGCCCACCGAGGTTGCCGTGCCGACGTCACCGTGGGAGTCCTTGGAGTCCTGGACGAAATAGTGCAGCCCGGCCCGCACCGTCGGCTCGACCACCGCCGTGATGCCGTTCGCGAATCCCTTCCCGCGCGGCCCCGGTTCCTCCCACTGCTCGTCCTGCCCCGCCCCGACACCGGAATAGACCGGCTGGTTGAGAACCGAGCGAAGTTCCGCACCGGGAACACCGCCGGAACCGGTGACATTGCTGATCAGGCCGTCGCAGTTCTCGGTAAGCCACATCAGGTCGCCGGCGGAACCGAGGTTGAGGTTCGCCGGAAATACCTTCACCAGGGTACGGGCCGGCCCCCCGGCCGGTAAGGTGAACGTGACTGTTGAACCTGTCTCGGCTATCAGCTGGAAGTCGGAACCGGCCTTGGCGAGTGCGCGGTTCCAGTCCGGGATCGCGTTCTGGGCCGCGAAGAAGTGCCGGGGCTGGCGCTGGGTAAGGTCCGCCTGCTCGATGGCGAGGTTCCCCAGGTCGGAAACCCACAGCGCCGGCGCCGCCGGCGCGGCCAGCGTCTGGATGACCGGCGCGACGTTCGCACCATTGGTAAGAAAGGAGTATCCTAGCGGAGCGTTCACGTCGACACGGGCCGACAGGGCGGTGAAGGAACTCGTCGTGGTGTAGGTCGGAGCGACCGCTCCGGGCGCGGCGAAATGATAGAGCTGCACCGTGTGCTTCCTCTTGGGTCAAAGGCGATGACCTGCCGGCAAGGGACGCACAATATCGCGCACACAGACTACTCCGGTCACTTTTCCGGTAACCAACTCCGCAGATGTCTCACCTAAGACCCGTCCTACCCGGCTGATACACAATTGTCGCCTTCAGCCCGGCAAGCCGGCTGGGCTGACGATCGTCCACGGCTGGAACGTGATCGGTGGGAGCTGGATCGGCCCGACCGTGATGGGTGGGAGGTTCAGGACCGGAAGGCAGATCGGTGGGAACGGCCTGGTCAGGTCCAGCACGGGGCGGTAGGTGGTCGTCGCCGTCGTCGGCGCGCTGACGATCTGGGGGCCGAGTTCGATGGTGGCGGTCGCCGCGGCGGCGTCCGTGACCACGCCGGCGGCGACGTCCGCGCAGGTCGTGACGTAGGTGGCCGTGCAGGTCATGCTGCCGGCCGGCGCCAGCTCCGCGCCCGGGCAGCTCACCGGGCCGAGGCCGGGGTGGGGATCGAGCACCGCGATGTTCGTCAGCGCGTTGACGGTGCCGGTATTGGTGAGCAGGTACTGGTAGGTCAGGGTTTCCTCGGCGCCGCGGAAGGTCGCCGGGGCCACGGATTTCGCCACGCTCAGCCCGGAGGTTCCGACCTTCGTCACGAAAGCTGACCGGTTCGCCGAGCGGAGATTCTCACCGCCGGGGGCGATGCCGGTGGCGTAGGCGTCGTTGGTCACCGCACCGAGGGCGACGTCCACCTCCGTCGTCACATAGTGGGCGGTGCAGATGATCCGGGCGCCCGGGGCGAGGCTGCCGGTGGGGCAGAGAATCGGCGACAGTCCAGCGGACGAGTCGTGCACGGTCACGTCGGTGAGGGTGGCGTCGGTGTTGTTGACGATCCCATAGCTGTAATCGAGTCGCTGGCCCGCGGCGGTGAACCGTTCCTGCGCGGCGTTCTTCGACAGGCCGATGTCATCGTTGAACGGCGAGTAGGTCGCGGTGGCGGATTCCAGCTCCGAGGAGACCACCAGGCCCAACGGGACCTGGCCGGTCGCCGTCCCCGCGCCGACCACCCTGTTGACGAGAAAGTCGCGGCCGGCGGCGGTGTAAGGGGCCGTGCAGCTCATCGATGCGCCCGCGTCGAGCGTGCTCGACGGGCAGGTCGTGAACAGTCCGTACCACAAGGTGTAGCTCTGGACCCGGACATCGGTGAGCGGAACCGTTCCCGTGTTGCTGACCACGAAGATGAACGTCAGCGCTGTGCGGTTGGTGGTGAACGTGGTCGGGGAAACGCTGGCCGTGAGCGCGATCGACGCGGCGTCCGCTGCCACCGCTGCCCGTGCAGCCCCCGCGGCCGCGGTGGGTGCCGTCGCGGGTGCCGCGGTGGCGGTCGTGCCTGCCACGGTGAGTACACCGAGTGCGAAAGGCAGGGCGAGGAGAACATGGCGGGCCACGCGGCGTCGGGCGGCGGATCGCCACCTGACCGTGCCAGCTGAGAACAGCGAGAACAGAGCGGGCACCTTGCACTCCTCGAGCCGGCTACGGGCTCCGCTCCAGTCCCGCAGGTCAGCGGACGGAGACGGATCGGGCGCCCGCCACGGGGGCGTCGCCCGGACGATGGCCATGGACCGTCCAGGCGGGTGCGGGTCAGGCCGAGCGGGACCCGATCATCACATAGAGTTAACTAGTCGAGCGTGATATGTAAGCGGCGAGTCGTCTCGCCCGATCCCGCCCCCGCCGGTTCTGGTGGATGCCACGCAGGTCTGGTCGCGTACGCGGCCTTCCGAGGGTCTGTCGTCGCACGATCCGTCGTCGTCACCGAGCGGGCGTTCCTCGTCGGCACCGTGTCGATCCGCGGGCTGGTCGTTCGACCTGTGGGTGGATAGGCCGGCAGGCGGCCCAGCCCGAGGAGGAGAACACGATGGCGAAGTACATGCTGATCATGCGGGGCACCGACGAGTCGAACGCGGCCCTGCTCGCCGGGTTCGAGGAGCTGGCGGCTTCCACGCACCGGTACATCGAGGACCTGGTGAAGGCCGGCGTGTTCGTCGCGGCCGAAGGACTGGACGACGCCGGCCAGAGCGTCGTGGTCGACTTCAGCGGCGGGACCCCGGTGGCGACGGACGGGCCGTACGGAGAGACCAGGGAGCTGTTCGGGGGCTACTTCCTGCTCGAGGTCGCCTCGAAGCAGGAGGCGGTCGCGTGGGCCACGCGGATCCCGGCGGTCACCGGTTCCAAGATCGAGGTCCGGCGGGTGGCCGGCGACGACGAGCGGCCACTGGACGCCGCGGGTCGCGCCCAGTGACGGCTCGCCAGCGCGGTAAGGAGGCCGCGATCATGGCGCACTGGCAGGCCGCGTCGGCAGGTGACAGCGCGGCCGAGCATGCCATCTACGCGACAGCCGCCGTCCTCGACTATCCGCAGTCCGGGGAACGGTTCGTCGGCCGCGCGACCATCAAGGCGCAGCGCGGTGGCCATCCGGCACGGCGGCAGTTCACCGTGCTCCGGATCCGCGGCACCGGGGATCTCTGGGTGAGCGAGTGCGTGATCACTTACGACGGAGTGCCATCGCACTCGGTGAGCATCATGGAGTTCTCCGGCGACCTCGTCGCCCACGAGACCCAGTATTTCGCCGACCCTTTCGACCCGCCCCCGTGGCGGGCGGCACTGGCAGCGGCGAGGCCGGACGAGACCGCCTGATGCGCTACTGCGCCGCGCGGTTGTCGGCGGTGGCCTCGGCCACCGGAGCGCCCGTGACATCGTGCGTCGTGACGTCCTGCGCCGTGGGGTCGCGAGGAGCGGCTCCGCCCAGCGGTTCGCTGTGCCACGCGAGGAAGTTCCAGCCGGCCGAGGGGTCGCCGTCGAGGATGACCATTCCGGTGTTCCTGAGCCAGAGGTTCTCGACGGACCCGACACCGGGGACCCGGATGCCGGTCCAGGCGCGGATCGCGGCACCGTGGCTGACGACCAGGGCGGTGGCCCGCTCGCCGTGTGCGGCCGCGATCTTCGCGATCGCGGCGTCGTACCTGCCGACGAACTCGTGACCGTTCTGCCCGCCCGGCATCGCGCGGTCCAGGTCGCCGTGGATCCAGGCGCCGGCGACGGTGAGATAGGCCGCGATGGACTCCCGGTCGCTGCGCAGCTCGAGATCGCCCGCGACGATCTCCTCGAGACCCTCCTCGACCCCGATCGTCAGCCCGCGCGCCGCGGCGAGAGGCGCCGCGGTGAGCTGGGTGCGGATGAGGGCCGAGGCGTGGATCGCCGAGATCGACTCACCGCCGAGCACGCCGGGCAGCGCCCTGGCCTGCGCCTGACCGAGCGCGGTCAACTCGGCTCCTGGCCGCGCGGTATCCAGGGCCCCGGCAACGTTGTAGGGGGTCTGACCATGTCGGAGAAGTATGAGGCGCATCGCGACCGAGTTTAACGTGCCGCGTTCGCTCAGGCATTCGATATCGCACCCGCGGCGGTGGCACCATGACAACCCCGGAACGGTTGCGCCCGAGGCGTTGCGCGACCAGTATCGCGCCAGGTTCACCACTCCCCGTGAGCCGGTGGTTCGGCTCACTGTCCGAGGAGGCGGAACACGGCGCCTGTCTGGTCGCGGCCCGTTGGCTCCGACGCACACGATGACGGTGGCGACCCCGACCGCCGGCGGTTGCTCCAGCTCGGGGCGACGGGTGCGACCCTCGCCGCGGCCGGCGGACTGCTCGCGGCCTGCGGCGGCGGCTCGGGCAGCGGCGGTTCCGCGGCCCCGGCGGGATCAGCCTGGCCGAACGCGCGGCTCTCGGCGTCGGCGGCCCAGACAGTAGACCCGCGGCAGTTCCTGTCGACGAGCCAGGTGCGGGCGCTCGCCGTCGAGGCGGACCGACTGGGCCTGCGGGCGACCGGGGCCGCGAACCATGAGGGGTACCTGCGGACGCTCGCCGGGCTGTTCCGGCGGGCGGGCGTCGCCGATGTGGCGTTGGAACCGGTGCCGATGCGCCAGTGGCTGGCCACGTCCTGGTCGCTGACGGCGGACGGCGATGAGCTGGCGACGACGTACTACGCGCCGTACTCGAAGCAGACCGGCCCCGCCGGCGTCACCGCGCCGATGGTCCTTCTCCCGGTGGGCGTCGGCGACGAGGCCGCGGTGCGCGCCGCTCTCGCCAGCGTGGACGTCACAGGGAAGATCGTTGTCTTTGAGGTCGCCTACACCGAGCTGACCCTGCAGGCGTTCATCAGCGTCAGCTACCCGGATGCCTACCTGCAGGCCGCCGGCGACCCGCGAAGCCCGTCGACCGTCTACCGCCGGCCCTGGCTCAACACCGTCCCGCGGACGCTGGACCTGATCGCCGAGGCCGGCGCCGTCGGCACCGTCGGCATCTGGCCGGACCTGCCCGGGCGATGGGCCCGGCAGTACACCCCGTACGACGGGATCTTCCGGCCGATCCCCGGCCTGTGGATCGACCGCGACGGCGGCGCGCGGCTCAAGGAGCTCGCCGGCAACGGCGCGTCCGCCACGGTCCGGCTCGAGGCGACCGTCCGCGATACCACGACGCACAACCTCGTCGGCTACCTCCCGGGCCGGTCCACCGAGCTGACCGTCCTGCACACCCACACCGACGGGACGAACGGCATCGAGGAGAACGGCCCGGTCGGCATCCTCGCCGCCGCCCAGTACCTCGCCAGGCTTCCCCGTGCCTCGCTCCCCCGCACCATCATGATCATGCTGTCGACGGGTCACTTCGCCGGCGGCGTCGGCATCCGGCACTTTCTCGACCAGCACGGCGCCGACCTGGTGCCGCGGATCAGCTCGATCCTCACCCTCGAGCACCTCGGCACGCGGGAGTACCTGCCCGCCGCGGACGGCTCGATCAAGGCCACCGGGCGCACCGAACTCGGCACGTACTTCGCGCCCAACAGCCCGGGCCTGGTCGCCGCGACCAGCGCCGCCGTGCGCCGCGACCAGATCGCCTCCACCGTCGCCCGCCCCATCTCCGCCGGCCCGCCCGGCGCGAAACAGCCCGTCGGCTGGCCCGGTGAGGGCACCTACTTCTGGTGGTACGCCAGCCTGGTGACCGCGAACTACATCACCGGGCCCTACGGGCTGATCACCGCCGATCTCGACACGACCGACATGGTCGACTACGACCTGATGCGCCGCGAGGCGATGACCTCGGTCAGCACCATCCTCCGGCTGGCCGCCACCAGCAGCGCCGAACTGCGGGTCACAGCCGGCTGAGATCGGTCTGTCGCCACCCTCCAGACCCGATATCTTGCCGGGGCCGCATTCGCCGAATCCGGCGGGTCCACGACCGTTCGTTCGATCTGGCGGATGCAGTTCCGGCAAACGGGGAACCGGGTATCATCACCGGCCAGGGCACGAGTGGCGAGCGGTGATTCCGGGCGGCAACCGCTCGCCTGCGGTTCGCCTTTTGATGCGCGAGGCCGACCGCACGTTTCTTTCTCGCGTTCCGGGTGTTTCCTGCGGCTCGCTTTCTTGCTGGCAAATCTGGCCCATGGCACCATCAGGCCACACCGGCGCCGCGCGAAAAACAAAGATTTCGACCACGTCACACATCGCCCTTGTGCTGTCGTTGTCCGCTTGCCGATGATGCGTGGTCACATCGCACTCGGCGGGGCTGCGGTCCGGCGCTCGAACTCCCGGTCGCACGCCCACCTCGCGAGCCTATCGATAGGCACGATCAATCAGCGCCGAACGGCTGTTGCCCCGTTCTCGGGAGACTGATGGGGAGTGCGCCCGCAGGGCGCACTCCTGCCCGGCGGGGCGCGGGATCGACCTCGCCACAGAACACGAATTCCCCAAATCCCGACGGAACATCACGCTGCCGTCGCGCGGCGTTCGGTGGTGGATGCGGAGCGCCGCCAGTAGCCTGCGGCGAATTTGTCATGGATGTTCCGATATTCCCGCGTGGCTAGGCGGGCCGGGCAACGCCAGACGCGACGCGGAAGCATCTTTGGAGGTGCCCATGGTGAGTGGCCGTGCAGCGCGAGGCGAGCACGGGCCCGGCGTCCACCCGTCCCAGGGCCACCGGCGACCGTTGACCCGCGCCCGTGGGCGGGCCTGGCTCGCGGGCGCGGGCGTGCTTGCCCTGGCAGCCACGATCGTGGGATGCGGGCCGCGGGCGGTGGGGACAGACCAGCTCGGTGCCGGGGCGACGCCCGTGGGGGCCGGCGCCGTCAGCGAGAGTCCGCGGCCGGCCACCCCTTCGGCCTCCCCCGGGGCCGGCTACGACACGGTTCTGGTGATCGATTTCGGCGCCCAGTACGCGCAGCTCATTGCCCGGCGGATCCGCGAGTGC
>NZ_JALKFU020000725.1 GCF_023242965.2 Frankia sp. AgKG'84/4 | reverse complement strand
GGGCAGCGCCGCCCCGTAGGGGTTCGCCGGATCCGTCGCGGCCAGGACCAGGCCGCTGACCTGCGCCTGCGACGATCGGGTCGAGGTCCTCGCCCCGAGGCCCGTCGGCGGCCGGGCAACGCGGTCGTCGTGGTCGTCCCGACTCGACGCCCAGGCCGGGGCGGCGGCCGCGTCCCGCTGGGCACCGGAGATCGCCCGCAGCCGGTCGACCGCCCCGGGTACGGCGAACTGGGCCGCGCCGAGCGACTCGACGAAGTAGCCACGCCGGGCCCGCCCGGCGTCCTCGAACGCGCTGAGCACCCGGTACACCGCGGCGAACCCGCCCGGTGGGTGCTCGGCGGTCACGGCGCCGCGGGTCACGATGCCGTGCCGGTCGAGCAGCGCTTCGGCCTGCGCGTGACCCCGCCGGGTGGGATCCTCGTCACGTTGCGGCAACAACGACCAGCGGCCGGCCGTGCTGGGAGGCCCGGTCCGGCGCGGCAGCACCGGCCGACCGTATCGGGCCTGCCGGGGGCGGGGTGCGCGCCGCCGGCC
>NZ_JALKFU020000724.1 GCF_023242965.2 Frankia sp. AgKG'84/4 | reverse complement strand
GTGCCAGAACTTCCCGCTGGGCGCACCGGGCAGATAAGCCCAAAAGAAGTGACCATTCTTTACGGATCCCAGACTGGAAACGCGCAGGGGCTTTCGGGAAATGCGTGCAAGATGCTTGAGGGGCGAGGCTTTCAGGTAACCGTCTCGTCCATGAGTGATTTTAAGCCGAACAATTTGAAAAAAGTCCAAAACCTGCTGATTGTCGTGAGCACACATGGAGAAGGCGACCCGCCGGATAATGCGCTGTCTTTTCATGAGTTTCTTCATGGCAGACGGGCGCCAAAGCTTGACGATCTCCACTTTTCTGTTTTGTCGCTTGGTGACAGCTCGTATGAGTTTTTCTGTCAGACGGGAAAAGAATTTGATTCTCGGCTGGAAGAGCTCGGCGGCACACGGCTTTATCCGCGCGTTGACTGCGACCTTGACTATGATGAGCCGGCGGCCGAATGGCTGGAAGGAGTCTTTGGAGCCTTAAATGAAGCGCAGGGGGGAAGTGCTGTTCCTGTGCAGGCCTCAGCTCCTCAAACAGGTGAAT
>NZ_JALKFU020000723.1 GCF_023242965.2 Frankia sp. AgKG'84/4 | reverse complement strand
GCGTTGAGCACCCGCACCCCCGGCACGGCCCCCAGCTCGCGGGCGGCGTGTTCGGCGAGGTCGCAGCAGCGGTCCACCAGGTCCCGCAGGCCCGAGCGGCCCAGCGAGCGCAGCGCGGCGTAGACGGCGAACGTGCGGGCCCGGCGGCTGAACTCCGGCGTCCAGTCGACCGGGTCGAGCGCGCCGGCCGGGTCGGGCGGGAAGTAGTCCGCCGGGGTAGCCATGGCGGCGCGGTGAGCCCCCCGGTCGGCGACGAGTGCGATGCCGCAGTCGTAGGGCACGTTGAGCCACTTGTGCCCGTCCGTCGCCCACGAGTCGGCCTGCGCGGCACCGGCGACCAGGTCGCGCCGCCGCGCCGAGGCCGACACCGCGGCCCACAGCCCGAAGGCGCCGTCCACGTGCACCCAGGCACCGTGCTCGTGGCCGAGCGCGCACACCTCGGCGAGGGGGTCCACCGCACCGGTGTTCACCTCACCCGCCTGGGCGATGACGATCGTCGCCGGCCGCCCTGCCCGCCCGGTGGCGCCGCCGGGAC
>NZ_JALKFU020000722.1 GCF_023242965.2 Frankia sp. AgKG'84/4 | reverse complement strand
TGACGGTGGACACGGCGTGTTCGTCGTCGTTGGTGGCGTTGCATCTGGCGGTGCGGGCGTTGCGGTCGGGGGAGTGCTCGCTGGCCGTCGTCGGCGGGGCGACCGTGATGTCCACGCCACAGGCCTTCATCGAGTTCAGCCGGCAGCAGGCGTTGGCGCCGGACGGGCGGTGCAAGCCGTTCGCGGCCGCCGCGGACGGCACCGGATGGGCGGAGGGCGTGGGTGTCCTGCTGGTGGAACGGCTCTCGGAGGCGCGCCGGCACGGTCATCCGGTGTGGGCGGTGGTGCGCGGGTCGGCGGTCAACTCCGACGGGGCGAGCAACGGGTTGACGGCGCCGAACGGTCCGTCGCAGCAGCGGGTGATCACCCGGGCGTTGGCCGATGCCCGCCTTGGTGCGGGTGAGGTCGATGTGGTGGAGGCGCACGGTACGGGCACGACGTTGGGTGATCCGATCGAGGCGCAGGCGTTGCTGGCGACCTACGGGCAGGGTCGGGACGCGGACCGGCCGCTGTGGGTGGGATCGGTCAAGTCGAAC
>NZ_JALKFU020000721.1 GCF_023242965.2 Frankia sp. AgKG'84/4 | reverse complement strand
GGCGGAGGGCCCAGGTGGTCGCCTCCGCCGGGGTTCACGGCCGGTGCGCCACGGTGCTCGGGGTGCGGCGGCCAGGCTGCCGCAGCGTCCGGCCGGGCCTGCACTCCGGGCGCGCCGTTCGCAGGGTAGGCGGTCGTGGGGTAGGCGGTCGTGGGCGACGTGGGCGGCCGGCCGGCGGTCCCCGGCGAGTCTGGGGGAACGTTCGGCGGCGCCGCGGGTCGGCTGGTGGCCGGAAGCCTCCCCATCGGACGACTCACCGGGCTGCGCGGCGCCCCGCTCGCGCGGGGTTGCCGACCGGACGGGTGAACGTCCACACCAGGGGCCTGGCCCGCTGCGGGCCCATCCGCCGTGGGAACCCAGCCGGCCTGGTAGCCGCGTGCGCCAGGTCCCGAGGTCGGCGGATTGCCGTCCGCATCGCGCAGCGGGACCGGCAGGTGAGTCCTCGCGCCGGGAGCCTGGCCGAGTGGAGGCGCGCCGCCCGGGGAAGGCGGTCCCGGCCGCCGCTCGCCCCGCACCGGGTCCGGCCCACCGTCAACG
>NZ_JALKFU020000720.1 GCF_023242965.2 Frankia sp. AgKG'84/4 | reverse complement strand
GCGCCCAGCCGGCCGTCGCCGACGCGGGCCTGGGTCGTGCGCTGCTGTCCCGGCCACGTCTCAGCGGATCGCGTGGCGGCCAGCTCCGCCTGAGCGGCCAGCTCGACCGGACCGGAGACCGGCGGCGCCGGTCGCGATGCCGGCACGGACACGCCGGGTGGGTACTGGGGCAGCGCTGCCCGGTTCACCGGCCGTGGCACGCCGTCGTGGAGCCGAGGCTGGGCGCCGGTCGGGCGGGCGGGCTCGCCGTCCATCGCCGACGCCGGGGGCATCGCCTCCGGCGGGGTGACATCGGGCCGACCCGCGCCGGTCGGATACGCCGACGATCTGCCGTTCCGTCGCTGGGCGTCCGGCTCCGGCGGCGTGCTCCCCATAGATCGGCGCCCGGCCTGGCGGTCGTCCCGGCCGTTCGCCGGTGGCCGGGGGCCAGGAGGCGCGATCGAGGGCAGCTGCGGCACCGGCCCGCTGGGCCGAGGAGCGCCGTCGGGTGATGGCGGGGCCTGCGCGGCGGGGGCGTAGTCCGCGCCGCGTTCGGGCG
>NZ_JALKFU020000719.1 GCF_023242965.2 Frankia sp. AgKG'84/4 | reverse complement strand
GGCCCGGCGCTGGTCCGCGCGGCGTGCGCGTTCGCCGAACAGGCCGGGGTGCTGCGCTTCGACGCGACGGTGCAACCCGGCGCCGCGCGGATGTTCACCCGCCTGGGCTGGGTACCGATCCGGTCGCAGCCCGCGGCGGGCACGCCCCACCTGCTGATGCGCTGGCCCATCGACCGCCTGGCCCGTCAGGCGGCGGCGACCAAGGCGCCGCTCGGCGCGCTGCTGGGCGGCCTGCGTCCCGGCGGCGAGGGGTTCGTCGGCGACGACGGGGCGCCGGTGCCCGGCAGCGACCTCGTCGCGGCCTGCGACGCGATCGTGCCGTCGCTGGTCGAACGCGACCCGGAGTGGGCCGGCTGGTGCGGGGTTCTGGTGAACGCCAACGACCTCGCGGCGATGGGCGCCGAGCCGGTCGGGCTGCTCGACGCGGTCGCCGCCCGCGACGCGTCGTTCGCCGCCCGGGTGCTGTCCGGGCTGCGCGCCGGGTCGGCCGCCTACCGACTGCCGATCCTCGGCGGCCACACCCAGTTCGGTGTGCCGGCG
>NZ_JALKFU020000718.1 GCF_023242965.2 Frankia sp. AgKG'84/4 | reverse complement strand
CGGGTCGACGCGGCCGAAGCAGGCCAGGATCGCTGGCATGGTCAGCATCTCCGAGCGTCCGGCGGAGGTCGCCGACCGTGCGGTGCCCGGACACTGGGAGGGTGACATGATCGTCGGGAAGGCCGGGGCGAGTCAGATCCTGACCCTGGTCGAACGTCAGACGCGGTTCGTCATGCTCGCCCGTGTTCCATACGACCGGTTCGCTGACCGGGTCGCGCTCATTCTCTCGCTGAAGGTGCGGGAGCTTCCCGAGGCTCTGTTCCGGTCGATCACGTGGGACCAGGGCACCGAGATGGCCGAGCATGCCCGGTTCACCGTCACGACTGGTATCCCTGTCTATTTCTGCGATCCGCATTCGCCGTGGCAACGCGGAAGTAACGAGAACACCAACGGGCTGCTGCGCCAGTATTTCCCCAAAGGTACTGACCTGTCGGATCACACACAGGCAGAACTTGACCGCGTCGCTGACCTGCTGAATCGCCGTCCGCGCCAGACATTGGACTGGGATACACCCGCTGAAAGGCTCAACCGCCTGCTACTA
>NZ_JALKFU020000717.1 GCF_023242965.2 Frankia sp. AgKG'84/4 | reverse complement strand
ATTGTGGCTGATGATTCTTTTTTTGCTTTGTTCACGGCGAATTGCAGCGATATGTCCATTGAATACGGAAAGGCGTCTACCTCGTCGATAATGATGGTATCGAACGCGTTTTGAAACCGGAAAAGCTGGTGGGTGGTCGTGACTGTTAGCGGGGCCATGATATGTCTATCTTCGCTGCCGCCATAGAGGGCCGCAACCGTGATATGTGGAAAGGCTTTTTTCAGGCGTGGGGCGAGCTCGAGGACAACATCTGTCCGGGGCGTGGCAATGCAGACTCTTTTTCCTGCTAGCAGGGCTGTTTCCATTCCGTGGAATAGCACTTCTGTTTTGCCGGCGCCGCATACTGCCCAAACAAGCAGCTCTTCACCTTTGTGAACGGCGGCCGTTACCCGTTCTGAAGCAGTTCGCTGGCCTTCTGACAGAGTGCCCTCCCATGCAAGCACATGAGCTGGTATATCAAAAAGGAAGCTTGGGCCGCTCCATGAATATAGCAAACTGCATTCGCTCACCCTGCCCATCATGATGCATGCGCGGCAATAGGT
>NZ_JALKFU020000716.1 GCF_023242965.2 Frankia sp. AgKG'84/4 | reverse complement strand
GTTATATTACAGTCCTCACCGGCCCGAGGGAAGAATTTGATGCGGACGGCCCTGAGGAATTCCATCTCGTCATCGTCGATAATGGACGCTCGCAAATCCTGGGCGGTGAATTCCAGTCCATCCTCCAGTGCATCCGCTGTGCGGCCTGTATCAATACATGCCCTGTTTACCGCCATGTCGGCGGCCATTCATACGGTTCCATCTATTCAGGGCCGATCGGGGCGGTATTATCCCCATTGCTCGGCGGATATGAGGATTATAAAGAACTGCCGTACGCTTCCACTTTGTGCGGGGCCTGCACGGATGTATGCCCAGTTAAAATCCCGCTCCATCAGCTCCTTCACCAGCACCGGCAAGTCATCGTCGAAAAAGAAGGAAAAGCGCCGATTTCTGAAAAGCTGGCGATGAAAGCATTCGGTCTTGGCGCAGCCTCCCCTGCCCTTTACAAGCTCGGGTCGAAAATTGCGCCTGCTGCCATGAATCCTTTCACTGTCGGGGATAAAATTTCAAAGGGACCGGGCCCATTAAAAGCCTGGACCGAAA
>NZ_JALKFU020000127.1 GCF_023242965.2 Frankia sp. AgKG'84/4 | reverse complement strand
GCCCCGCACGGCGCCGCCCCGCGCGCCACCAACCGACCAGGTAGGCCGATGCGATCATGACGGGCAGCGTGAGGGCGAAAGCCTTGGACAGCAGGGCGAGGCCGAACCACAACCCGACGAACCCGGCGGTGCGCCGGCGCAGATCGCCCCGCATCACACCGGCGAGGACGACGGTGAGCGCGCCGGTGGTCAGCGTCAGGATTCCGTCGTTGTTGAACGTGGCACCGACCCGGGTAAACCCGGGGATCGCCAGCGGCAGCGCGGCGGCCGCCAGCGCCGCCGGTTCGCCGAGCCCGAAGCGGCGCGCCCCGAGCCAGCCCAGCAGCGGCAGCGGAGCCACGATGAGGATGTTCAGCAGTCGCAGGATGAACACCTGGCGGTCGTACGACCAGTCCTGCGAGTCGGGCAGCGCTTCGAGCAGGACTGCGCCGGCCGCGTAGACCAACGGCGGGTGCTGCACCATCTGGTTGGACAGCCGGCCGTCGTCGACCGGCGTGGGACCGCCCAGGGCGTCGAAGGACTTCCGCTCGTCCCGCGGGGTCGGGTCGATCTCCGCGAACGACGGCGCGCCGCGCCGCTTCGCCCCGGACAGGAACATGTCCGCGTATCTGCCGCGGTCGAAGTCGTCCGACGTCGCCGCCACCCCGGTGGCGATCATCTTCTCGCCCGGCGCCGGCCACCCGGCGCCGTGCTGCAGGCCGTAGACCATGTCGACGTGCTGGGCCTCGTCGTAACCCGCCCAGGTCGGATAGACGAACGCATAGCTGACCAGCATGGCGACGTGCACCGCGGTGATCAGTAGGAGCAGAACGGGCCCGTGGCGCAGCCGCCGCCGGGATCCGGCGGGTTCCGCGGCCACCCGCTGCTCGGGCAGCGGAGGTGCGCCGGTGTCGGCGGTGGCGTCGACGGGGCCGGTGGCGTCGGCATCCGCGCTGGTCGCGCCCGGTGCCGTCAGGTCACGGCCGCCAGCGTCCGCTGGATCCACGGCAGGTTCGACGTCGGTCACGGTGCGCTCGGCGGGCGGGGGTTTCGGACGCTCGGCGGGCGTCAGCTCCGGCTCATCCATGGTTGACGCCAGGTTAGACGACTCCTCCCGGTAACCCCTGCGGCCGGCCCAGGCCGGCCCCGAGCCACCCCAGGTCCGGTCACTATCCGTGTCGACCCGGCTCGCAGACCAGGGCTGAAACCCACGGTTCGCCGGCTCGACCCACCCGCACGGAGGCCCCCGGGACAACCTCCCGCCCCCCGCCGCGGGTCTTTAGGCGCAGTTAAGTCGTAAACCAAGGCCGCCAGCGCGTTCCGAAGGCTTCCCCTGAGCCATCCGATCAAGGAGCGTCAGCGACCCCGTGCGTCCCACCCACCCGGCACCGACGCCGTCCGTCCCGAGCCCGCGAGCCATTCCGCGGCAGCGGGACAATGATCCAGCAGGTTCCCCTCCGCGGCCACGGCCGTCGCCGGGGAGATCGGACCGCTCGACAGCGCGCCGCACCCGCGGTGACGCACCGCCACCGCCCGGTTGGTCGCCCCCGTCCACCGAGACGACCACGACGCTGCGGCGCACGGGACATCCACGGCGCACGGAACATCAAGGGCGCACGGGACATCCAGAGCGCACGGGACATCCAGGGCGCACGGGACATCCAGGTCGCACGGGACATCCAGGGCGCACGGGACATCCGGGAGGTTCGGCCGAGTGGCCGTCGTACGGCCGGGCCCCCGGACCGGGCCAGCGGCCGGCCCCACGCCGGCGACCCGAGCGCCGGCCAGGCCGCGTGCTGCCGGCGGAGCTCGATCCGCGCCGGCCGCGTCGGCGCCGCACGCCCTGGCAACGCCTCGCCCTCGTCGTCAGCGCGTTCGCCTCCGCCCTCGTGCTCGCGATCAGCACCCTGGGCTGGGCCGCCTACCGGCACCTCGACAGCGCCATCGTCCGGGAACGCTGGACCATCGACGGCGCCCGCCCGGCCGCGGTGGCCGGCGAGCAGAACATCCTCCTGCTCGGCGATGACAGCCGGGCCGGCACGGACGGCGAATACGGCGCGGTCGACGGAGTCCGCTCGGACACGACGATCATCGTGCACCTGGCCCGGGACGGCTCGGCGACCCTGCTGTGGTTCCCGCGCGACATGCTCGTGCCGGTCATCCCCCACAGCCGGGCGAGCGCACGGGACGGACGCGCGAAGCTCACCGAGGTGCTGGCCCTCGCCGGAGTTCCGGGCCTGGTCAGCACCCTCGAGACCCTGACCGGCCTCAAGGTCGACCACACCGTCTCGATCAATCTCGCCGGCTTCCGCGCCATGACGGAGGCGGTGGGCGGCGTCACCGTGTGCGTGACGCCTCTACCGGGTGGCAGTACCCGCAACCTGCACGACGCGATGTCCGGCTGGAACGGCCATCTGGGCCTCAACCGCCTCGACGGCGAGCAAGCCCTCGCCTTCGTCCGCACCCGGTACGCCCTCGGCGACGAGCGGTTGCGCATCCTGCGCCAGCAGCAGTTCCTCTCCCGGCTGCTGGCCGCTGCGACCAGCGCCGGCGTCCTCACCAGCCCGCAGAAGCTCACCGCGCTGCTCGACGCCGTCGGCGGGACCCTACGGGTCGACTCGGGCCTCGACCAGGAGGAACTGCTCCGGCTGGCGAAACGGATCAACGGGCTGCGGTCGAACACAGTGAGGTTCGTCACCGTCCCGACGCGCGTCGCGCTGCGATCCGATGGTGCCGTCGACGATCTCGGCACCATCCCGCCGCACGGTGCTGTGCTGCTCGCCGACCAGGAGGGACTCGACCGGGTACTCGCCCCGCTGCGCCCGGCACCGGCCACCCCCGCAGCCAGGCCGAGCACCGGGTTCCCCGCCGCCGTCGCGCCCGTCGCGGTGCCCGTCGCCGCCGTGCGCAACGCGTCGGGGCGGACGGGACTCGCCGCCGCCACGGTCGACGCCCTGCGCTCGCTCGGATTCACTGGACCGATGACGACCTCGACGGCAGCGGGCCAACCGCTCACCGAGATCCATCACTCTCCGGCCCTGACCGACGCCGGGCGGACCCTGTCCGCCCGGCTGCCCGGCAGCCGGCTCGTCGAGGACGGATCCGCCCCGGGCGACGGCCTCGTCGTGATCCTGGGGACGACCTTCCCCGGGTTGCCGACCGGCTCCGCGACCACCACCACCGGCACCGGCACCGGCACCGGCACCTCCGTCAGTACCGGCCCCGCGACGACCACCAACGCCGTGATGACCACCGGTCGCGCCGCCACCAGCGCGCACACGGCTGTCGGCGCCGGCGCCGCCGGGGTGACCCCCATCGTGACTTCCACGGCAGGGACGGCCACGCCGTTCACCATCAACACCGCCTGCACGCCGTGACCGCCACCGCGACTCCTCGCCTGGTCTCCACGGCCAGCCTGCTGGGCACGGCGACCCTCGCCGAACCTGAAGCGCCGTTGCCGGCGGGCACCCCGGGTATCGCCGGGCTGCTCGCCCGCCGCCTGGCGACGGACCCGACGAGACCATTGGTGACCTTCTACGACGACGCGACCGGCGAACGGCTCGAGTTCTCGGCGATCACCCTGGACAACTGGGTGGCGAAAACCGCGAACATGCTCGTGGACACCCTGGGCCTCGCTCCCGGCGACCAGATCGGCGTCGCCCTGCCGACCCACTGGCTCGCTCTGGTCATCACGCTCGCCGGTTGGTCGGCGGGGCTGGAGGTGCTGGTCATCCCGGATGGCCCCGACGGCGCCGGAGCCGGGGCGGGACCGGCGCCGGCCGACACCCGGATCGGGGCGCTGTTCGTCGCCGAGGACAGGATCGACGCCACGGCGGCGCTGGCGGCCGACGAGACGGTCGCTCTCTCGCTGCGCCCGATGGGCGGCCGCCTGCTCCGGC
Organism: Frankia sp. AgKG'84/4; assembly: GCF_023242965.2. Classification (GTDB taxonomy): domain Bacteria; phylum Actinomycetota; class Actinomycetes; order Frankiales; family Frankiaceae; genus Frankia. The sequence continues at coordinate 7,185 of NZ_JALKFU020000127.1, read as the reverse complement.
CGATCCCCGGCGTCCTCGACTACGCCACCGAGGTTCCGCCCCACGGCGACCGTTTCGCCGCACCGCCGGCGCCGCCGGAGCAGGCCGGCCTCGTGCGGGCCGCAGTGCGGACCGCGGCGTCCTGGGACCTCACGGCTACGGACCGGATCCTCTGCACGGCCGCCCCCGACACGGCCGAGGGCCTGCTCGGCGGCCTGCTCGCGCCGCTGGCCGCCGGGGCGTCGATCGTGCTGTGCCGACGGCTCGATGCGAACGCGTTGGATCGCCGAGCCGAGACCGAGCGGGTCACCGCCGTCCTCGCGCCGCTCGACGCCGTTAGTTCCCGCCCTGGTACGGAGGCCGACGACGCCGCTGCGTCGGGAGTGTCCGGTTGGCCCGCCTCGCCGGCCGCGGTGCGCGTCCTGCGGCTCCCCCGGCACGGGTGACGCCCGGACGGGCCCTCGTGCGGACCGGCGCGGCCGGGTAGTCACTACGCTCGTCAGCCGGAGTCTTTCGTTGCGCGACTCCGCGGTGGGTGGCGCCGACCGCGTCACCGCCCGCGGCGGCCGGTTCGGCCGGGCCGGGACGACCGCGCGACTGCTCAGGCGGCCGGACCGCGCCCGGCGGCCAGGCCGATCCCTCAGGGTGGAGGTGCGCAGCGTGAGCTGGTCGACCGATCCGCGGATCAGTGTCATCGGCACGGGCTATCTCGGGACGACCCAGGCGGTGTGCCTGGCGGAGCTGGGCTTCGAGGTCATCGGCGTCGACATCGACGCCGCGCGGGTCCGGCGGCTGTCCGCCGGCGAGGTGCCGTTCTACGAGCCCGGCCTGGAGGCGCTGCTGCGCAAGAACCTTGAGGCCGGGCGGCTGGCCTTCTCCAGCTCCCTGGCCGAGGCCGTCGACCGGGCCGACACCCACTTCATCTGCGTCGGCACTCCGCAACGGGCCGGTTCGGATGCCGCCGACCTGCGCTACGTCGAGGCCGCGATCAGCGGGCTGATCGCGGCCCGCCCCCGGCCGGGGACGCTGGTGGTCGGCAAGTCGACGGTGCCCGTCGGCACGGCCGGCCGCCTCGCCGCGAAGCTCGCCGCCGGCGCGCCCGGGGCGGAGCTCGCCTGGAATCCAGAGTTCCTGCGCGAGGGCTTCGCCGTCGACGACACGCTTCGTCCCGACCGGCTGGTCTTCGGGGTCACCCCGGGTGGCCACGCGCCGGAGCGGCTGCGCACCGTGTTCGCCAGACTGATCGACAACGGCACCCCCGTGATCGTGACGGACTACGCGACCGCCGAGCTGGCCAAGGGTGCCGCGAACGCCTTCCTCGCCACCAAGATCTCCTTCATCAACGCGATGGCCGAGGTCTGTGACGTGGTCGGCGGCGACGTCGTCGCGCTCGCCGGCGCGCTGGCCCATGATGACCGGATCGGACCGCTGTTTCTGCGGGCGGGCATCGGCTTCGGCGGCGGCTGCCTGCCGAAGGACATCCGGGCCCTGCAGGCCCGCGCCCGCGAACTCGGGGTCGGTCCGGCGCTGGCGTTCCTCGGCGAGGTGGACGCGGTGAACATCCGCGCCCGCGACCGGGCGGTGGCGCTGGCCCGCGAGGTGCTGGGGGACGAACCGACGAACCGGGCCGTGGGGGTCCTGGGCGCGGCCTTCAAGCCGAACTCGGACGACATCCGCGACTCGCCGGCGCTCGAGGTCGCCCTCGCGCTACGCCGGGCCGGAGCCCACGTGGCCGTGTACGACCCGGCGGCGGTGGGGGCGGCCCGGGAGGTTCACCCGAGCCTGCACTTCGCGGAGTCGGTGATCGGCGCTGTGGCCGGGGCCGAGGTCGTCCTCGTCCTCACCGAGTGGGCCGAGTTCCGTGAGCTGGACCCGGCCGTCCTGCGTCCGCACGTCGCCCGACCGGTCGTCATCGACGGTCGTGCAGCGCTCGATCCGCAGGTGTGGCGGGCGGCGGGCTGGACCTACCGTGCCCTGGGCCGCCCGCCGTTCGGACCGCTGTCCTCAGAGCTCGACCTCGACCACCGCGCCGGTCTCGACCTGGTAGATGAAACCGCGCACCGAGGTGGTGGACTGCAGGAAGGGTGAGGAGCGCAGAATCCGCAGTGAGATCCGGACGTCGTCCTCCACGTTCGCGAAGGCCTGCACCGACCATTCCGGGCGCACGCCGGTGTCGCGTTCCAGCTGGTCCCGGAAGCCGTCATCGGTGATCTTCTCCAGCCCACAGCCGGTGTGGTGCAGGAGGATGATCTCCTTGGTGCCCAGCACGTTCTGGCTCACGGCGAGCGAGCGGACGACGTCGGTGGTGACGACGCCGCCGGCGTTGCGCAGGATGTGCGCGTCGCCCTCGGCCAGGCCCAGCAGCGCCTCGACGTTGAGGCGCGCGTCCATGCACGCGACCACCGCGACTCCAAGCCGTGGGGCGGCCGGGGGGTCCGACAGCCCGGCCTCCTGCCGGCGGGCGGGGTTGCCGGCCGCGTAGGTCAGCAGCAGCTCCGTCGCCGTGGCCGAATCCTCGAGATCGTCTGCCGGCAGGACACCGCCCGCCGGTCGAATGCTGTCACCGCTCACGTCCGCGGCCTCCCGGTGCCTGATGGACATCGACATCAGCCGTGCATCCAGCCGCGTGGGCACGTCTGCCGGCTCACAGCGCAGATCATGGTCGTCGGCCCTCCGATCGGTGCGGCCCGCGCGCCGCGTGGCCAGGATGCCGCGCTCCTACCCAGGTGCGCCAACGTTTAGCGGATTCGACGGGGTTGCGCCACTCACGTGACCCAGCGCGGCGAATCCGCTGCATCACCTATAGTAAAACAGGGAACACAACCTGGGTGCAGCGAACACACTCGCGTCACAGGTCATCGCCATCCGCGGCGGTGCGCAACGACGAACCACGGCCGGCGAACCCGGACCCACGGACGTGCCAGGGGGGTGGGGCCATGCGCGGAACGGGCCAGCCGGTACTCTCCACTGGTGGTAGGAATCGATCGAGGTCGTCGGTGGTGAGTCACCGGCAGGCACGCTCGCCGGTGCAGGTACTCATCCACGAGATGGGCAAGTTCGGCGTGGTCGGTGGCGTGTGCTACGCCATCGACTTCCTGATTTCGAACCTGTGTCACACGGTTCTCGGCGTGGGCCCACTCAGCGCGAAGACGATCTCCACGGTGATCGCGGCCACCGTTTCCTATATCGGGAATCGACAGTGGTCCTTCAATCACCGCGCCCGCACTGGACTGCGGCGGGAGTACACACTCTTCGTTATTCTGAATACAATTGGGCTGTTGATCGCGCTCGGCTGTCTCGGGTTCGCCCGATACGCGCTTGATCTGCGCGGCGTGCTTGCCTTCAACCTGTTTGGCAACGTTCTCGGCACCGGGCTGGGCACGGTCTTCCGCTTCTGGGCATACAAGAAGTGGGTGTTTCTGCACCCCGACCACCCGAAGGCGGCCCCGCGCCCCGACCTCGACCCGCGGTCCGACAACGTGATGCCGGAGCACGCCGGCCAGGTCTGACGGCCGCCGGGACCCGAAGGTCCCCGGCGCCCGCCATCGACCGGGCGGGCCGGCGCTCAGGGGCGTCCCTGCGGGACAAGCCCGCCGCCCGCCGTGCGCGACCATTCGGTCCGGCCGCCCGAGGTTCATCGGTCGCGCGCAGCCGCAGGCAGGGCGCCCACTCCGACCACGGCCTGGCTGCCGCGGCTCGGGCGACCGGCCGCGGCAGACCGCCCGGACCCGTCGCCCACTGGTCCCGACCGGACAGCGCCGGGCGTGGTCCGGTCGGGCGTTGACGCAGGCCCGCGGCAACACAGGTGAGTTACGCTCTGCGGGCCGAACCGCCGCTACGCGTCCGCCAGCAGACACCATGCGTCAGTACGCACCCGGATCCCTGGTGGCCCGCACCGACCGGTCCAGACCTCGTCGGGAGGGTATGCCGTGTCCCAGTCCTCGCTCGCGCCGCCCCGAACCGGCGGGCGACCCCGCGACGAGAGCCGGGACCTCGCGATCCGGGCAGCCACCCTCGACCTGCTGGCCGAGCTCGGCTATGACGGCGTCACCATGGACCGCGTCGCAGCCCGGGCGCGCACCGGCAAGGCGACGATCTACCGCCGCTGGCCGTCCAAACTGGCGATGGTGCTGGACTCGATTGATGCCTTCGCCCAGGAACGGATGCCCACACCGAACACCGGGTCGTTTCGGCTGGACCTGCTCGAGTTCCTCGTATCCTTTCACGAGGCGATCCGCAGTGACCGCGGTCGCATTCTCGCGGAACTGATCTCGGAAATGCCACGGAATCCCGAACTTCGGAACGCACTGCGCCGCGGCCTGTCCGCGCAGCGCGACGCGAGCTGGCGGGCCATCGCGGAAAAGGCGGTCGCCCGGGGCGAGCTGCGGGCCGCGGTCGACGGATCCCTGCTTGCCGAGATCGGCACCGCCGTCATCGTCCAGCGCGTCATGCTCACCGGTGACCCTGTGGACCGGGCATTCCTGGAAACGATCGTGGATGACGTCCTGATCCGCCGGCCGGCCTGAGCGCCGCTCGACACTGCCGATCCGCGCCCGGGGCCGGCGCCGGTGCGCCCCGCGCCGGCCGCCCCTCGGCCAGCGGAGCGAATGGTGACAACGGACGCCAGCCACCCGATGCGCCGCACTGTGATAGTTCGGTCACGGAAGGCGGGCCAGGTGTCGAGAAGCCGACCGACCGCGCGAAAGTGCCAACAAACCCCTAACATCGGCGTGGGACCCGGCCAGGGTTGTACACGCGGTTCATCCATTTCCACCGCCTCTCGGCAGGCGCCGCCTCCGGGCAGGCACTGCCTCCCGGGGCGCGCGGCGCGGGATGACCGGTCACCACGCGGCTATCCGACCAGCGCGTCAGGGAAGCGCGGGCGGGGGCGCCCTCGCGCGGCATCAGGAGGACCTCATGCAGTCACCGGGATCCGGCCCCCAGGACCCGGACGCCGAGACCCAGCGAGCAGGCGTTCCGCCCCGCGGCGGATGGCCGGCCGACGGCCGTCCTGGCGGCTCCGGTCCGTACGGCCCCGAGGCGTATGGCTCCGAGGCGTATGGCTCCGAGGCATACGGCTCCGAGGCATACGGCTCCGAGGCATACGGAGCCAACTCCTACGGCTCCGGCGACCAGTACGACGACGCGGAGCAGACCCGGATCGTCAGTGACTCGGACGGCTACGGGCGGGGCACCTGGCCCCCACCCGCGCGCGATGCGACCCCCGACGCCGGAGCGAACCCGCCGGCCGACCCGCGCTACCCGTACCCCGGCGGCCCGGGCGGTGCCGATCCACGCACCCAGGTGCTGCCCGAGGGTTATGGGACGAGTCCCTACGGCACACCGGGCGCGGCGGGTAGCCGGCCCGCCGATCAGTATCCCCAGGCGGGTTACCCGCCAGCGGGAACGTACGGCGAGGCACCGCCGACGGGCGGCGGCCAGTACGGCGCGGCCCCCGGCACGGACGCCTACGGAACCGCGGGCTACCCCCAGCAGGGCGGCTACCCCGCGCCCGGCACGGACTACAACCAGGGTTACCCGCAGGGATACCCGCCGGCCGGCGGGTATCCGCAGCCGGCCTACCAGCAGCCGGGCTACCAGCAGCCGGGCTACCAACAAGGCGGATACCAGCAGGCGTATCCACCACAGGGCTACCAGCAGCCCGGCTACCAGCAGCCAGGTGACTACGGCTACCCGGGCAACGGCGGCGGCCAGGGCGGCGGCAACCCGGGCCGCAAGCGCGCGATCATCATCGGTGCGGCCGTGGTGGCTGTCCTGCTGCTGATCATCATTCCGGTGGCTCTGCTCTCCGGCGGCGGGTCTGACGACGAGCCGACCACGGCCGCTGCGGCGTCCCTCACGCCGACCACACCGCCGACCACGCCGGCCACCACGTCACCGAGTCCCTCCACCTCGCCGACGCCGAGCCCGTCCGCGAGCGCCTCGGCGAGCTTCACCCCGGCGGAAAGCGCCCTGTTGGCCAAGCTGGACGACTCGGCCATGACGGACTGCGAGCCGAACGCCAGCGCCGAGGGCGATCACATCCAGGCCGCCCTGTTCTGCAACTCCGACGACGGCAAGGTCGTCGCCGCCTACTCCTACGCCACGACCGCTGACCTGAACAGCGACGAGGAAGTCCGCAAGTCGCTCGTCACGACCTCGGACGGCAAGTGCAAGGAGGGTGGCGACGAAGTCTTCACCTGGAACTTCGACAACGGACAGACCCAGGGCAGCGCCGTCTGCAGCACCCGCACCAACGATCACTTCCTCTACTGGTCCTACACCAGCAAACTCGTCGCCTTCATGGCGACGGGGACCGACGGCGCCGCCCTCTACGAATGGTGGAGCGGCTTCGACCCGGTCCCGCAGAGCTGAACTCCCGGCATAGGGCGGTATTTGTGCGGCAGTAGCCCTAGACCGAACGTATCCGGAGGGTAATGCGCCTACGCTGAGGCCGCACACGTCACCCATCCCGGGAGGAACCGTGCCGAGCCGTGGCAGTGGCGACGACGAAGCGCCACGCTCAGCCGAGCAGACGCCACCACCACCACCGCCGCTTGCCGGCGGCGGTCCGGGCGCGCAGGCGGAATTCGATGACGCCGAGCGAACAATCCTGCGACCCCCCGGCCGGTATCCGCTCCGTGGACCCGGGGGGCCAGTGCCCGCGGGTCCGCCGTCGCCGACTTCGTTCCAGCCGGGCCCAGGCTCGCCGCCTGGTGCGCCCGGACCTGGGCACACCTCGTGGCCGCCCCCGCTCCCAGGCCCGTACTCCACGGGCCCCGGAACCGGTGCTCGTGAACCCGCCGGGCCACCGGGGCCGACCGTTCCCTCCGCACCTCCCCGGCTGGGCGGGCCGACAGCCGCGCCCGCGCCCGCACCCACGGGTCCCGGTGGCCCGAGCCGGCCACCCGGACCACCGACGTCGAACAACCCGGCCTGGCCGCATTCGACGGGCCCGGCCGGTCCGGGGGCAGCTCCCAGCGGACCGCGTCCCCCGGGTCCACCGAGGCCACCGGCAGGCCCCGGAGCCGGACCTTCCCCGCTTCCTGGGTCGCACCTACCACCGAGGGTCTCGGGACCGCCGGAGCCGCCAGGAGGACTGGCCGGCCCACCCGGGCCGCTCTACCATTCCCCACCGGGTCGAACCGGACCCGGGCCGGGCGGTGCCGTACCGCCGCCGGCTCGGCCAGTCGGCCTGCCGACGCC
>NZ_JALKFU020000715.1 GCF_023242965.2 Frankia sp. AgKG'84/4 | reverse complement strand
GCCCCGGGCCGCCCGAGCGGCACCCAGGTCGGGCCAGCCGAGCTGTACGTGCGCGTCGGGGCGGTGACGCGCACGTTCCCGGTGCCGCCGGGTGACGCCGCCGGGGCCGGCGCGACGGTGGGCCTCACGACGTCTGGGCCGTCTGGGCCGTCTGGCGGGGAGATCTTCCTGGACCCCGCCGGCCCACCGGGTGAGCTGGTGGTGGGCCTCGCCGTGCCCGGCCCGACGGGGATGGCGCGCTGGGAGGAACGCATCCCGTTCGCCCACCGGCCCGCCACCGGCGACCTGATCCTGCTCACGCCCGGCCTTGGCTGGCGCGAGGTGCCCTCCCATCCGGACCGGGACTGGGTGCCGGCCGCGGTCCGCCCGACCCTGACGGTCACCGCCACCGCGGCCTGACCAGGCCCGAACGGGCCGTCGCACCGCTACCCCATACCGGCCGTTCTGACCGTGGCGGTGCTCCTCGCGACCACCACCATGGTGGGAGCCGCGACGTCGGCGGCGGGCGCGGGCCCGAGAGTGGGCGGGCAGGCACGGGTACGT
>NZ_JALKFU020000714.1 GCF_023242965.2 Frankia sp. AgKG'84/4 | reverse complement strand
GACGGTGGCCGGCGACCTCGCGGATCCCGCGGGCCTGGCCGCCGCGTTCGTCGCGGCCGACGCGCAGGCTCTGCTCAACATCGCCTCCCTCGGCTTCGGCCACGCGGCGGCGATCCTCGCCTCGACCCGGGCCGCCGGCATCCGCCGGGCGGTCTTCGTCTCCACCACCGGGATCTTCACCGCGCTCGACCCGCCGACCAAGCGGGTGCGGATCGAGGCGGAGCGCGCGATCGAGGCCAGCGGGCTGGACTGGACGATCATCCGACCCACGATGATCTACGGCGGCCCGGACGACCGCAACATGGTCCGCCTGCTCGCGCTGGTGCGCCGCACCCCGCTCGTGCCGCTGCCCGGCGCCGGCGGCCTGCACCAGCCGGTCCACGTCGAGGACCTGGCCGACACCGTGCTGCGCGCCCTCGACGCCGACCTGGCGATCGGACGGGCCTACGACGTCGCCGGACCGCGGCCGCTGCCGTTGCGCGACGTCGTCACCGTCGCCGGCGCCGCGGTCGGCCGCCGGGTACACGGCGTCGCCGTGCCGGCC
>NZ_JALKFU020000713.1 GCF_023242965.2 Frankia sp. AgKG'84/4 | reverse complement strand
GTGCAGCTGCTGGGCGCCGCGCAGCGCGTTCCAGTCGCAGGAGAACCCGGCGCGGCGCAGGTCGACGAACGCCCGGGCGGCGGCGAGCAGCGCCGGCACGGCAGCGCCGTCGGGCACCAGCAGCGCACGGGACTCGCCGGCGACGAGCAGCAGGGTCCGTCCCGCCGGCTGGGCGCGCAGCGTCAGGTCGGCGGCCAGGCCAGCGAGGTCGCCGCTGCCGTCGTCGACGGCGAACAGGATCCGCCCAGGCAGGTCGGCCAGCGTGGGATCGGCGCACAGGCCGTGGTCGAGGGCGGCGACGAGGGGCTCGATGTCGCGCCCGGCGCCGCGCCGGCCGGACAGCGGTGAGGCGACGATGTTGCGGACCCGCTCATGGGTGTCCGACGGCAGCAGACCGAGGGCCCGGGCGCGGCGCGCCAGCACCGCGGCGGCGCCCTCGGCGAGGCCGCGCAGCTGCACGTTGCCACGGGACGTCAGCTCAACGTGGCCGTCGGCGACCTCCCGGGCACAGGCCGCGAGCTCCCGCGCCACGGCCGGGGCCAGCC
>NZ_JALKFU020000712.1 GCF_023242965.2 Frankia sp. AgKG'84/4 | reverse complement strand
TAAGCAGCAAGGCCGCCTCCTCCGGCATATGGGTATTCATATTCGATCTCTTCATCAAAAGTAACATAATCAACAGAGACCATAGTAAGCAGGAAACGCATGCCGGTTTGTGGATCGCTCAAAATCAGATGGTCCCGGCCGGCTGCTTCAATGATTCCTTTGAAAACCTTGGAATTCCATTCTCTGCTGCCTTCAAACGTGCAATAAACGGTTGCCAATTTACCTTTATTAAGGCGCAGGATATTCTCAATGTATGACTCTTCGGCAGGGAGCATTCCCGCTCCCGCCTGGGAACCTGGAGGTGCAGCTTGCGATCCAGGTGCGGCCTGCATGCTCTGCGGAACCTGGGCCTGCGGATACCCTGCAGGGCCTCCAGGGAAGCCTGTAGGATATTGCCCGTACTGCTGCTGCTCATTGCGCTGGGCAGGATTAACATTTGCATAAGGGTAATAGGGCGCTGTGTACCCGTAGCTTCCATAAGAATTCGGTTTGTTTTGCTGACTCATGATTTTCCCTCCAAATCATTATTAATAAATAGGCAAGTGA
>NZ_JALKFU020000711.1 GCF_023242965.2 Frankia sp. AgKG'84/4 | reverse complement strand
GGCGCCGGCCGAGCGGCTGGTGGATGCCGTGCTGCGTGGCGACGGGCCCGGCCCGGCGGACGCCGCGCTGATCGCCCGCCGGGCCTGCGCCGGCCTGGGGCGACTGCCCGCCGTCGTCGGCCCGGTGTTCCACGACGCCGACGCCGACCCGGCGCTCCTACGCCGATACCGCAGCGGCGATCTGGTCGTCGAACCTGGGTTCCTGACGGCCTCGACACGGCCGCGGCCGACGCCGGCACCGGTGCGGTACGTCATCTGGTCCTCCACCGCGCGCCGGACCGGCCTGCTCATCCCGGATCTCACCGGCAGCGGCGAGGACCCGCCCGACGTGCTGTTCGCCGCCGGCACCAGGTTCGTCGTCCTCGCCGTCGATCCCGCGACGGGTCCGGTGGGCGGGGCCGGCGCCACGCCACCCGGCCCCGGCCGGCAGGACGCGAACGTCCCTGGGCGCACACCGGACCGCGCGGCCCTGGTGCTGCTGCGCGAGGTCATCGCCGGCCGCGCCGACGAGGCGTGGGACGAACGGGCGCTGGGGCGCCTGCGCGC
>NZ_JALKFU020000710.1 GCF_023242965.2 Frankia sp. AgKG'84/4 | reverse complement strand
CCGCCAACGTGGTGGTGGGCGACGGGTCGGTCGCCGTGGCGCAGTCCGGCCCCCGAATCGTCATCGGGCCGGCGAGCGGCGCCTCGGGCCCGGAGTTCGGCGAGTCCTCGGCCGGCGGCGCGCAGCGGGTGCTGGGCTTCCAGGTCAGCAAGCCACGCGACGGCGCGGCGACGAAGCTCACGCTGGCGGAGGTCAAGGGCGGCCCGGCCGAGGCGGCGGGGCTGCGGGCCGGCGATGTCATCGAGTCGATCGACGGCCACGCCCCGATCAGCAAGGGCCGGCCCGTGCGGGAGGTCATCGACCGGCTGCTCCCGCCGCGGTCCGGGTCCCGCGCGGTCCGGCTCGTGGTGCACCGGCCGTCGACCGGTAGGACCTGGACCGTGAACCTGACGCAGCAGGCGCCGGACCCGGCCGCCGGTGGCGGCCCGCGGGTCCACCGGTTCCGCAACCCGGACGGTCCGGGCCACGCGGCGGCGCACCAGTTCTCGCTGCGGGAGCAGGTCGCGCCGAAGCCGGCGGTCGCCGCCGGCTAGCCAACCCCTCGGC
>NZ_JALKFU020000709.1 GCF_023242965.2 Frankia sp. AgKG'84/4 | reverse complement strand
GCTCGGCCCCGGCCGCCGGGCGGCCCGTACGATGACATCACGCCGACGCGGCGCGTCGCCCGGCCGTCCCGGACCGTCCGTCACGGAATCCGCGGCCCGTCCCGGGGCCCGGCCGCCCGCGCCGCGCACGACCAGCCGCGGGCCACCTGGCCCGCCGCCCACGAAGGGGCCACACGCCATGGGGATCACGCGGGACGAGGTAGCCCATCTCGCCCGGCTGTCGCGGATGTCGGTGACCGACGACGAGCTCGACGCGCTCGCACCGCAGCTCGAGGCGATCCTGTCCGCGGTCGCCCGGGTCGCCGAGGTCGCGGCCGCCGACATCCCGCCGACCAGCCATGCCGTGCCGCTGACGAACGTGTTCCGCCCGGACGTCGCCCGGCCGTCCCTGCCCGCCGCCGAGGCCCTGGCCGCGGCCCCGGCGGCCCAGGACGGCCGCTTCCGGGTGCCCCGCATCCTTGATCCGGACGAGTGAGGTCAGCGCCCGCATGACGGACCATCCGACTCCCAGCGCCACCACCTCCGCGACCGCCGCCGCCGGCCAGCCGG
>NZ_JALKFU020000708.1 GCF_023242965.2 Frankia sp. AgKG'84/4 | reverse complement strand
ATCCAAATATTTTCGCCTCTAACTCTCTGCCTGTCGGTGTGGCCGCTAACCCTCCCTGCGCAGTTTCTCTTAAAGCAGAAGGCATCGATTGGCCGATTTTGAACATCGCCCCGATGACTTCATCACATGGAATCCGGCTTGTGATTCCCGCTAATGCCATATCTGCCGCAACCATAGCATTTGCTGCTCCCATTGCATTCCGTTTTACGCATGGTACCTCGACCAGGCCGGCTACCGGGTCGCAAACGAGTCCCAGCATATTTTTCAGCGTGATCGCCATTGCTTCAGCGCTTTGTGAAGGAGTGCCGCCGGCCATTTCAACAATTGCTGCCGATGCCATACCTGCAGCAGAACCAACCTCGGCCTGGCAACCGCCTGCCGCACCGGAAATCGATGCATTGTTTGCCACGACAAAACCGAAAGCCCCGGCAGTAAATAAAAACTCCAGCTTTTGCTCCCGGGTTGGGTTTAGCTTCCGCTGTACGGCAAATAATGTACCTGGTACAACCCCCGCTGAGCCTGCAGTAGGAGTGGCACAGATGGTTCCCATC
>NZ_JALKFU020000707.1 GCF_023242965.2 Frankia sp. AgKG'84/4 | reverse complement strand
CCGACACGCAGCGCGCTCGGCCGCCGGCCCGCCGACCGGACCGAGACCGGCGCCGACAGCGCCGGGTTCTGCGCGCGCAGCACCTCCGCGGCCACGTCCATGATCTCCTGCGGGGTGCGGTAGTTCACGGTGAGCCGCTCGACGGTGAACTGGTGGTCGGCGACGGGCGCGAGCAGCTCGGCCCAGGTCGTCGGGGCCCCCGGCCGGGCCGTCTGAGCGAGGTCACCGACGAGGGTCGCGGTGCGCCCCGGGCAGCGCCGCCACAGCAGGCGCCACAGCATCGGCGAGACCTCCTGGGCCTCGTCGACGACGAGGTGACCGAACGCCCAGCCGCGATCCTCCCGGGCATGCTCGGCCGCGCTGCGCCGCGTGCGCGGACCGGCCCAGCGGTCGGCCAGGGCCGCGGCGTCGACCTCGCCCTCCAAGCCCAGCATGTCGACCACCCCGCGGGCGTACTCGCGTTCCTCGGCGCGTTCGCGCTCCGCCCGGCGCTCGGCCTCCCGCCCGGCCTCCGCGGCGGGGTCGCCGAGCAGCTCGGCCGGGCGGGAGGCC
>NZ_JALKFU020000706.1 GCF_023242965.2 Frankia sp. AgKG'84/4 | reverse complement strand
GGCCGGCGGACCCGAGCGGCGCGCCGATGCCGCCTGAGCGCACCGAGTTCCGCGAGGCCAGGATCTGGCTCGCCCTGGCGGCCGCCGCCCTCGGCGGCACCGCTCTGATCGCCGGCACCGGCCCGGCCCTCGGCATCACCGAACCGCCCTGGCGCAACGGCTGGGACCCGCGCCTCGACCCGTTGGCGGCCGTGCCGTTCGCGGTCGCGGCGACCGTGATCGCGCTCACCGTCTGGTGGGCGTCAACGATCCGCGCGGCCGAACCGACCAGGCCAGCAGACACGGTCGGGCCAGCACACACGGTCGGACCAGCACACACGGTCGGACCAGCACACACGGTCGGGCCCGCAGACACTGGGCAGCCGGCGGGAACCCGCGAACCGGAAGGGGTGCCGGGCGACCTGGGCGTGACGCGCGGCGGCCTGCCCGCGACGGTGAGCTCGACGCCGGACGGCGTGGCGGGTAACTCCGGCGCGCGGTTCCGGCTCCCGTGGGCCGTCCTGCTGCTGCTGGGCTGCCTCGGCGCGCTGGCCTGGAGGGTCGCCCTCGCGC
>NZ_JALKFU020000126.1 GCF_023242965.2 Frankia sp. AgKG'84/4 | reverse complement strand
GCGCGCGGCTGCTCGACCCGAGCGGCGCGCTGCGCCCCGGCGTGCCGCTGTGCCCGCCCGAGGGTGACGCCGGCACCGGCATGGTCGCGACGAACTCCATCGCGCCGCGCACCGGCAACGTCAGCGCCGGCACCAGCATCTTCGCGATGATCGTGCTCGAACACCAGCTCAGCCAGGTCCACCCGGAGCTCGACCTGGTCACCACCCCCGCCGGGGACCTCGTCGCGATGGTCCACTGCAACAACGGTGCCAGCGAGCTCGACGCGTGGGTCGGTCTGTTCGAGGAGTTCGCCGCCGCCCGCGGCCTGCCCCCCGACCGGACGGCGGCCTTCGACACGCTGCTGCGCAGCGCGCTGGACGGCGCGCCCGACGGCGGCGGGCTGATGGCCTACAACTACCTCTCCGGTGAGCCGATCACCGGCCTGGCCGAGGGTCGCCCGCTGTTCCTGCGCACCCCCGACAGCGCCTTCACCCTCGCCACCTTCATGCGCACCCAGCTGTACTCGGTCTTCGCCACCCTGCGCCTGGGCATGAACGTCCTGCAGGACGCCGAATCCGTCGAACTCGACCGGATGTTCGCCCACGGTGGTCTGTTCCGCACCGCCGGCGTCGCCCAGCGCTTCCTCGCCGCCGCCCTGCGCACCCCCGTCTCCGTCGGCGACACCGCCTCCGAGGGCGGCGCCTGGGGCATCGCCCTGCTCGCCGCCTTCCGCCTCCACGTCCTGGACGGCGGTGACGGTGACGGCGCGGACGCGGGCGGCAGCGACCTGGCCGCGTTCCTCGACAGCCAGGTCTTCACCGGCGGCGACCTCACGACCGCGAAGCCCGACCCCACCGACGTCGCTGGCTTCGACACCTTCATCGCCCGCTACGTCGCCACTCTCCCCGCCGAACGCGCCGCGGCCGCGATCGATCCCGCCTGACCGGCGGAAGACCCTGGTGATCAGGCGTAGCCGACTGCTGCGGCGATGGTTGCCTTTCCGCGTCGCCGCGGTCGACCTGTAGGGGAAAAAACGGTCGTGAACCCTGCGGAGAGGCCCCGAAGGCCGCCGCGGCGCGGATAAATCGGGCTTGACGACCCGCCAGATTGTGACGCTCGGTGAGCATCCTCCGAGAGGGGCGCGGGCAGTGTTCCGGAGGGCAACGCCGCCCACAAGCAAGCCGACCGGCGCCGGATGTACATCAGCCGACAACGATGCCCACCGAAACACGGGCCCCGGTAAGTTGCGGACACAAAGTGGCAGAAGGCCGGATGTAGGCACACGTCCGATACTGAGGACTTGAATGTCGAACGACGAACCGAACGGTAAACCGGTCAAACACACCGCACGCTTCGGCCGGCCCGTCAACTATCTTGCCGACATCGTCGTCATTCTGCTTTGCAGCAAGCTTGCCGGTCTGATCGACGACGGGGTCCCAACCCATGTCATCGGCGGCCTGGTAGGGCTTCTCCTGGCGTTTGGCTATCATTTCCTTTCTGACAGCGACAAGCCCGACCAGCCGGAACCACCGACCGACAAGGATCCGGATCCGGCACCAGAATCGAACTAGTCCGTTCGCGACCGACCACCCGTTTCACCCACACCCCGTAAACCTCACTGAAGAGCTGACGGTCCATATCGGTCACGATGCCCACGCACCGGCACCTCTTTTCGGGCATCCGTGCCGCGACCGGCCGGGTCGGGTTGCGCCAGATCGGTAGCAGCAGGTGGCCACGGGCGAGGAGTTCGGCGCGGTGGGCGCTGCCGAGTTTCGCGAGAATGGTGCGGACCTGGCTTTCGACGGTGCGTTCGCCGAGTAGCAGCGCGGCGGCCACCTACCCGTTCGACCGGGCCTGGGCGAGCAGGGCGGCGACCTCGCGCTCGCGGCACCCCCGCCCGCGGCGACTCTCCTTACTTCCTGCCGGCCGGTGGACTCAAAAGTCACGGTGAGCGACGGAGATCAGAGACCGCCGCGGTGTCCGCGGATGCCCTCATCATGATCGGCCGGGCACGACCTGGCGGGGTGCGGCGGCGAGGTGGGCGAAGTAGTGGGTGAACATGCGGATGCCGCCGGCGGCCTGGGTCCAGTCGAAGTGCTCGTTGGGCGCGTGGTAGCCGTGGCTGGGCAGGCTGAGGCCGAGCAGGGTGACGGGGGCCTTGAGGTACTGGTCCATCGTCAGGACGGCGCCGATCGAGCCGCCCTCGCGGACGAAGGCCGGGCGGCGGCCGAAGGCGAACTCGACGGCGTTGGCCGCGAGCTCGGCGTGCGGGCCGGTGCGGGGGCCGAGGTACGGCGCGAGCGCGGCCTCCATCTCGACGTGGGCGTCCGGATGCCGGGTGGTGATGAAGTCGCGGACCAGTGCGAAGACCTCGGTCGGCTGCTGGTGCGGGACGATGCGGGCGGAGAGCTTCACCGTGGCCCGCGGCGGGACGACGGTCTTCACGCCGGGGCCGGTGTAGCCGCCGGTGAAGCCGTGCACCTCGAACGTCGGCTCGGCCATGATGCGGCGCACGACCTCGCGGGCGTCGGTGGTGCGCAGCGCGGCCAGGCCGTGCGCCGCCCTGAACACGTCGACGTCGAAACCGGATGCGACGAAATCGTCGAGCTCGGCGGCGGAAACCGGTGCGACGGCGTCGGCGAAACCGGGGATGAGCACCTGCCCGGTGGCCGGGTCGAGGCATTCGGCGACGATCTGGGCGAGCTCGGCCAGCGGGTTGCGGGCGGGGCCGCCGGTGAGGCCGGAGTGCGTATCGGCCGTGCCGGTCTCGATCGTGACCTCGAAGGTGACCAGGCCGCGCAGACCGTAGTCGATCGCCGGACGGTCCGCGGAGATCCAGATCGTGTCGGAGACCAGCACCGAGTCGGTCGCCAGGCGCGGCAGTTCCGCGCGGACGAACGCCTCGAAGTTCGGGCTGCCGATCTCCTCCTCCAGCTCCCAGACGAACCGGATGTTCAGCGGCAGCGCGCGGGCCGCCGCGTACTGGGCGGCCTGCAACGCGGTCAGCGCCGGGCCCTTGTCGTCGGTGCTGCCACGGCCGAGGTAACGGTCGCCGTCGATGGTCAGCCGGAACGGCTCGGTGAGCCATTCGGCCGGGTCCGCGGGCTGGACGTCGAGATGGTTGTAGATCGTCACGGTCGGTCGGGACGGCCCGGCGAGGTACTCGCCGACGACGACCGGGTTGCCGGCGGTCGCCACGATCCGCGCGGCCAGGCCCGCCTCGCGCAGCTGGGCGGCGGCGAGTTCGGCGGTGCGAACGATGTCGGGGGCGTACGCCGGGTCCGCGCTGACGCCGGCGGCGCCGACGAGTTCACGCAGCCGCCGTTCGAACTCCGGGCGGCTGGCGTCAACGTAGGCGTCCAGACCGGCGAGGAGCGGGTCCGGACCGGCGGTGGCGATGCTCGCGTGGTCACCAGGAGCGGAGCTGCCGTCGCGGGCAGGGCTGTCGTCAGGCACGAGGAGATCGTACGGATGCTCCTACGTACACGGTCTTCACATCGCCGCCGTGATGGTCTGCGTCGTGCTGGCACCCGTCCGGGCGACCCGGGCGGCGGCCAGTGGGCGTCCCCTGCACCGACCAGCGGAAAGAGCCGCCGAATGCCACCGCACCCGTCCCACCGGCTGCGTCGCCCGGAGCCTCTCGCGGCGAAGGTTCCGGAGATCACGGGCCTGTTCTGGACCATCAAGATCCTCTCGACCGGGATGGGGGAGGCCACGGCGGACTTCCTCGCCGGGGTGAACCTGGTCCTCGCCGCGGCGGTCGGTCTGGTCGGGTTCGCCGTCGCCATGGCACTGCAGCTGCGCGCCCCGCGCTACCGGGCATCGGTGTACTGGTTCGCGGTGGTGATGCTCGCCGTGTTCGGCACGATGGCCGCCGACGGGCCGCCGATCGGCCATGTCGGCTCGGCGGTGTTCTACGCGGTCGTGCTCGCCGTGGTCCTGTGGCGGTGGCACCGCGACGAGGGGACGCTGTCGATCCACTCGATCGTCACCAGCCGGCGCGAGACCTACTACTGGCTGACGGTGCTGGCCACCTTCGCCCTCGGGACCGCGCTCGGGGACGTCACGGCGGACACCCTGCACCTCGGCTACCTGCCGTCGGGCCTGCTGTTCACGGCCCTCATCCTGCTGCCGGTGATCGCCCGGCGCTGGTTCGGCCTCGGCGAGGTCGCCGCGTTCTGGGCCGCCTACGTCGTCACCCGCCCGCTGGGCGCGTCGTTCGCCGACTGGCTCGGCAAGCCGGCGCACCGCCACGGTGTCGGCCTCGGCGACGGCACGGTGAGCGCGGTCGCCACGGTGCTCATCGTCGGCCTCGTCGCCTACGCGGCCCGTTCCCGCCGCGACGTGCAGCGCCCCGCGGTCACTGGACCGCTGGCCGCTGCCCGCCTCCCCCAGCCTGCTCGGACCGAGGTCTGAGACCGTCATGACCGATGTGTTCGCACTGAATGTGCTCGACCCGTCGTCGATCGCCTCGTCGGTCGGCCTGATCGGCCTCATGGTGGTGGTCTTCGCCGAGACCGGGCTGTTCGTCGGGTTCTTCCTGCCCGGCGACTCCCTGCTGTTCCTCGCGGGTGCGCTGTGCGCGGCCGGGTCGACGGCGTCGGGGCCGCACCTGCACCTCGGTGCCGTTCTGCCGGGGGTCGTGTTCGCCGCCATCGCCGGGGCGCAGACCGGCTACCTCATCGGCCGCCGCGCCGGGCCCCGGCTGTTCGACCGTCCCGACTCGCGGCTGTTCCGGCGGGAGTACGTCGAGCGGGCCCATGGGGTATTGGACCGCTACGGGTTCGGGCGGGCCGTCGTGCTGGCCCGGTTCGTCCCGGTCGTGCGGACGTTCATGAACCCGCTGGCCGGCGTCGTCGGGGTTCCCGTGCGGGTGTTCACCATGTTCAACGTGCTCGGTGGAGTGGGCTGGGCGGCCGGGGTGACACTGCTCGGCTACGCGCTCGGGCAGACGATCCCGATCGAGCGGTACATGATCCCGATCTCACTGGCGATCGTGGTCCTGTCCGCCATCCCGGTGGTACGGGAGTACCGGGGCCATCGGCGCGGCAGCGGTCGGCGCCCGGCGTGGGAAGGCCCGGTGTCCACGACTGGCACGGATGATCCCGAACGCCAGGGCCACCCGGGTCGTTGACCCTCACATCGGGCGCACACGCACGGTGTTCTACTGTGCGGTTCTGACCAGACCTCAGCCGGCGTGAGCGGGGGTGGGACGCCGGTGCGGCGGTCCGTGCCCGCCTGCCGCCGGCCTCCGACCGCGCGGGCCTGCCGCCGCGCCTGGACCACTTAGGGTAATGATCGCGTGAGTGTCATCAGTGTTGGCCAGGCCGTTCTCCTCGGCGTCGTGGAGGGGCTGACCGAGTTCCTGCCGGTCTCCTCGACCGGCCACCTGAAGATCACCGAGGGCCTGTTGGACATCCCGGTCGACGACAAGTCGGTCGTCGGTTTCACCGCCGTCATCCAGGTCGGCGCGATCGCGGCGGTGCTGGTGTACTTCTTCAGTGACATCAAGCGCCTCGTCACCGCCTGGTTCCGCGGCCTGGCCCATCCCGAGCAACGGCAGAACCGGGACTACACCTTCACCTGGTGGGTGATCTACGCGACCATTCCGGTGGTGCTGGTCGGCGTCGCGGCGAAACCGCTGATCGACGGGCCACTGGCATCATTGTGGGTGGTGGCCGGGTCGCTGGTCGTCGGCAGCGGGTTCATGTGGTTCGCCGACCGCTACGGCCAGCACAAGCGCGGTGAGGACGACATCACCCGCACGGACGCGCTGGTTGTCGGCGCGTCGCAGATTCTCGCGCTGCTGTTCCCCGGCTTCTCCCGGTCCGGAGCGACGATCTCCACCAGCCTCATCCGCGATCTGGACCGGGTCGCGGCGACACGGCTGTCGTTCTTCCTGTCCATTCCCGCACTGACCGGCGCCGGGCTCTATGAGCTCAAGGACGCCGTCGGCGGCGGGGTTTCCGTGCTGCCGGTGGTCGTCGGCACCGTCGTGTCCTTCATCGTCGCCTACGCGTCGATCGCCTGGCTGCTGAAGTTCGTCGCCCGGCACACCTTCGACGCGTTCGTCTGCTACCGCATCGTCGTCGCCGTGGCTCTCGCCGGCATGCTCGCCGCCGGCGTCCTCGAAGCCTGACGCCCGTACGCCCGGCTCCCCCGCGGCGCCCGACTCAGCCGACCGGGCCGCCGGCATGGCTCACATTCCGGACCCTGCGCCACGGAGACGAACAACGCCACGGAAAAACCCCTCCGCCATGAATGCCGACCGTGCTATCAAGAGCACGACGTCGGCAGCCATGCCGGACTTTACGGGGGATCTCCATGGCAGGCTCTACTTGTAGTTCCGGCGAAACCGGACGAACGGTCCGACCTGACGGCGGCCGCGGCCGGCGGTCACCGGGCGTACGCCAAACCCTGCACCGACGGCTCGCCGCCGTCGTGGCACTCCTGGTCGGGATGACCACCGGGACGCTTTTCCTGTCCGCCGGCCCGGCATTGGCCTACGGATATCACTACGACTATCTCGTGGCCAACAGCAACCTGTCGGCGGACACGGTCTTCAGATACGTCAACACGCATTTCCGGGACGTCTTCTCGGCGCTGCTGGCACCGAGTGACTGCCCGCAGACCCTGACGGTCGGCGCCGACTGCGACCTCGTCGGCGTCGATGGGAAGGGCAACATCCACGTCGACGAGGTCGGTAGCCGGAACTTCGTTTTCCGGTCGCGAGCCGGGCACATCGAGGGCGCCAACAAGGTCATCAACTTCACCTTCTACAACGAGGGCGACCAGGTGCGTCTCTCGGTGAGTGCCACCGGTGAGGACAACCTGTGGCAGAGCGTCCCGTTCGCCAACCGTTTCAACCGGGCCACCGTGAATCATCTGTGGAACTCGTTCGCCGACAACGTCGGTGGCACGATCAGGTCGGGCCGCCTCGCCGCGCCCAGCCAGCTCAACCCGGCGGAGATCGTCGACGTCGGCGCCTCGCTGGCCTCGCCGGACGGTCGGTATGTGCTCACGATGCAGGGAAACGGCGACCTCGTTCTCTACGCGCCCGGCCATCGTGCCGTGTGGCTGTCGCACACGACGACGCCGGGCACGATTCTCATGCAGCAGGCGGACGGAAATCTCACCCTGCGGGCGCCGGGAAACGTGCCGGTGTGGGCGAGTAACACCGCGGAGCATCCCGGGACCGTCCTGCAGATCCAGAACGACGGAAACGTAGCTCTGTACGCGCCCGGCCACATCGCCATCTGGGCGACCAACACGCTGGGCGCGTAGATCGGCCGCTCGCGCCCGGCACGGATGAGGACGAGGTGAGGGGCGGGCGGCGCCGCCGAACAGCGGCCCCGCCCGCCCGTCCGTTCGCCACCCGGCGGCGACAGCAACAAGGCGGCTGGAACGACACCCGCGTCAGGTTCCGCCCGTTCCGGCGGCCACCTCCCGCACCGCGCGAACATACCGACCGGTCAGCAGATTCTGGACGCGGCGGCCGACCGGGCCGGCGAGCGTCGGCAGGACACCGTTCGGCCGGCTGAAGGCCGTGATGGTCAACCACACCTCGTCGTCATCGTCCCGTTCAACGACGAACGCCTCCTCGCCGATCTCGGGATGTCCCGGCAGCGTTCCATAGGCGAAACCGCGCCGGTCCGCCTCGTCGATCACCCGCACCACCCGGCAGCCGGCCGCCACGCCGACACCGCCCCACCCCGCGCACATCACGACCGTGGCCCCCAGCACCGCCCGGGGCCCGGACGCCGCCGGCCGCAGTCCGGCGCCGCGGTGCATCCCCCAGGTCATGACCGTCTCGACGGCGGCCTCGAACACCGGCGACCCGTGGCCGAGCCCTTCTCGGCGCGAGAAGTGCCAGTACGCCGGCGGCAGCGGCCCGCCGGTCGCCCCGAGCTCGACGTAGGTCGGTTCGGTGCTCACGGCGCGCGAGAGCTCGCGCACCAGGCCGCGAGCGGCGATCAGTCTCATCGCACCACTGTCCCAGCCCGCCACTCGGCGTCGGCGCCGTTGTCGGCGCCGCAGCCGTGCCCGTCCTGACGTGAACGGACTTTCCGGCGACGGGAAAACGGAATTATTGCGGATCCACCCGCTCGCGCTCGGCGGCGTGGGTGTCCCGGCCGACGCCGCCGACGGCTGGGCGGAATTTATTTGGCCGCTCTTATGGGTGAGTGCGGATCCAGGGCGGCGTAAAGGCACGGCCGGTAACCCACCGGCGGCACCCCTTGGTGCCATTTCGACAACACGTCGAAGGCGCCGGTGTTTACAGACCCCACTTTCGCTGTCAAGCCGGCGTGACAATGACCACGGCCCAGCCAGGCAAAGGTCGAGGAGAATCGTTCGGGAGAGGCCGGCCATACCGGGTTGTGTGGACTCTTCGCTGCCGCCACGACCCGGCCGGCGTCGGAAAGGGTGACGGAAGACGGATCGTGACCATCGACGGCGCCCCCGGCCCGCGGCCGAAAGCCCGTCGCGGCCGACCGCGACCGAACGCGTCGCAGGATCGCGATCTCTTCACGAACCACGATTCCCATCCGAGTCCCGAAGGCGGGCAATGACCCTCGTTGACCACAGCACGTCGCCTGATCTCGTGGGGCCGCCGCACTCTCACGGCCCGCGCCGTGACGCGGCGCCGTTGCTGCCCGACCCCGAGCCGGTCCGCGTCCTGGGCACCGAGGCCGCGGCGGCGTTCGATCCCGAGCTCGCACGGGACCTCCACCGTCGGCTCGTCCTCGCCCGCCGGTTCAACCAGCAGGCCACGACACTGACGCGGCAGGGCCGGCTCGCCGTCTACCCGGCGTCCACCGGGCAGGAGGCCTGCCAGGTCGGCGCGGCGATGGTGCTGCGCCCGCAGGACTGGCTGTTCCCGAGCTACCGCGACACGCTCGCCGTCGTCGCCCGCGGGGTACGGCCGATCGACGCGCTGACGCTGATGCGGGGGCACGCGCACTGCGGCTACGACCCGTATGAGCACCGCATCGCCCCGTTGTCGACGCCGCTGGCCACGCAGGCCGCGCACGCCGTCGGGCTCGCCCACGCGGCCCGGCTGCGGGCCGCCGAAGACCCCGCCCGCGACGAGCGGCTGGTGGCGCTGGCCCTGGTCGGCGACGGCGCCACCAGCGAGGGCGACTTCCACGAGGCGCTGAACTTCGCCGCGGTGCTCGGCGCGCCGGTCGTGTTCCTCGTCCAGAACAACGGGTACGCGATCTCCGTCCCGCTGGCGCGCCAGTGCGCCGCGCCGACGCTGGCCCACAAGGCCGTCGGCTACGGCATGGTCGGCCGGCTCGTCGATGGAAACGACGCCCTCGCGGTGCACCAGGTGCTCTCCGACGCCGTCGAGCACGCCCGATCCGGCCGCGGGCCCGTGCTGGTCGAGGCGATCACCTACCGACTCGACGCGCACACCAATGCCGACGACGCGACGCGCTACCGCAGCGCCGGCGAGGTCGAGGCCTGGCGGGCCCGTGACCCCCTCACCCTGCTCGACGCGCACCTGCGCGCGCGGGGCCTGTTGGACGACGCCGGCGCGGCGGAGCTCGCGCGCGCCGCGGAGGAGCTCGCCGGGCGGATCCGCGCCGAGTTCGAGGCCGCGCCGGAACCCGACCCGGCGACGCTGTTCGCGCACGTCTACGCCGAGCCGACCAGCCAGCTACGCGCGCAGGCCGCCGAGCTCAGCGCCCGGCTGGCCGCCGAGGCGGCGGAGGACCCCGACGGCGACCCGTATCACCTCGACGGCGACGGCTTCGATGCCGACGCGCTGACCGCGGACGGGCGGGGCACCGAGGGTCTGGGCGGCGCCGCGTGAGCGCGACGACGATGGTGGGTGCCCTCAACGCGGCGCTGCGGGACTGCCTGCGCGAGGACCCCGCCGTGCACGTCCTCGGTGAGGATGTCGGGGCCCTCGGTGGCGTCTTCCGGGTCACCGACGGGCTGGCCGCCGAGTTCGGCTCCGCCCGCTGCCTGGACACGCCGCTGGCCGAAGCCGGCATCCTCGGAACCGCGATCGGGATGGCGATGTACGGGCTGCGCCCCGTCGTCGAGATGCAGTTCGACGCGTTCGCCTTTCCGGCGTTCGAGCAGCTCGTCTCCCATGTCGCGAAGATGCGTAACCGCACCGGCGGCCGGGTCGGCCTGCCGATCACGATCCGGGTGCCCTATGGCGGTGGCGTCGGCGGCGTCGAGCACCACAGCGACTCCAGCGAGGCCTACTACGCGCACACGCCCGGTCTGCACGTCGTCACGCCGGCGACCGTCGCGGACGGCTATGGGCTGCTGCGGGCGGCGATCGCCTCGGATGATCCGGTGGTTTTCCTGGAGCCCAAGCGCCTGTACTGGTCGTCGGACCCGGCCGACGCCGAGGCCCCAGCGTCGCGTGCCCCGGCGGCGGGTGCCCCGGCGGCGGGTCTCTCGGCGTCGGGTGCCGGGCCCGGTACCGGGCGGGGTGCGCGCGAGGGGGTGGCGCCGATCGGGCGTGCCGTCGTGCGGCGGGCGGGGACGTCGGCGACGCTGATCACCTACGGGCCGTCGCTGCCGATCTGCCTGGCGGCCGCGCAGGCGGCGAAGGCCGACGGTCTCGATCTCGCCGTCGTCGACCTGCGTTCGCTGGTGCCCTTCGACGACGAGACGGTCTGCGCCGCGGTGCGGGCCACCGGACGCGCCGTCGTCGTGCACGAGGCCAGCGGGTTCGGCGGGGTCGGCGCGGAGATCGCCGCCCGGGTCGGCGAGCGGTGCTTCCACCATCTCGCCGCCCCGGTGCTGCGGGTCACCGGCTACGACATCCCGTATCCCCCGCCGATGCTCGAGAAGCACCACCTGCCCAGCGTCGACCGTGTCCTGGACGCGGTCGCCCGACTCCAGTGGGAGCAGTAAGCGGTGGCCGAGGTACGCGAGTTCACTCTTCCCGATCTTGGCGAGGGCCTGGCCTCCGCCGAGGTGGTCCGCTGGTTCGTCGACGTCGGCGACGTCATCGCGGTCGACCAGCCCGTCGCCGAGGTGGAGACGGCCAAGGCGCTCGTCGAGGTGCCGTGCCCGTACGCCGGGGTGGTGACCTCCCTGGCCGGCCCGGCGGGCACCGCCGTCCCGGTCGGGGCGCCGCTGGTCACGGTGGCCGTCGGTGATCAGCAGGGCGCGCC
>NZ_JALKFU020000705.1 GCF_023242965.2 Frankia sp. AgKG'84/4 | reverse complement strand
GCGCAGACCAGGGCCGGCTCGACCCTGATCGCGTCGAGCAGCGCGACCTCGTAGGCACCCAGCGCCGCACTGCTCGACGGCACCGTCGTGACCGCGGGCCGATCGCCGGCCGCGCCGGCACCGGATCGGCCCGGCGTGCCGAGAGCCGGCGGCCCCGCCCCGGCGCCGAACGCGAGCCTGGCCAGCCGGTCGAGCAACGTGACGCTGAACCGCCCGGCACCGAGCAAGGGAGTGAGCAGCACCGTGTCGGCACTGTCGCGGCGCCCGCCGGTGTTCAGACGGCCCAGCCACCGCTCGTCGAGCGGGCGGATCCGGCTGTAGGCGGCGAACGAGCGCCCGAGGACCGCCTCGGCCCGCGGCCGATCGACTCCCAGCGACGGCGCCGGCCGGTGACCGGCGGGGCGCCCGGCGATCCCGGCCAGCAGCCGCGCGAGCCCTCCGGGCCCGAGCGTGTCGTAGAACCCGGCGATGAAATCGAGATCGTCCCCGTGCTCGCCGAGCAGCCGCAGGGCCTCCCGCGGCGCCGGCCGCTCGGCACCGGCCAGATCAGCGC
>NZ_JALKFU020000704.1 GCF_023242965.2 Frankia sp. AgKG'84/4 | reverse complement strand
GCTCACGGTCGGACGCCGGTGGCGAGGGAACGACGCCGGCGGGCAGGGGGTGCGGGCCCGCCGGCTCGCCAGGGGCGAGGCCCAGCCGGTCGGCGGATCGCGCGTCGGCGTTCACCTCGGCCGCCAGCACCTCGCCGGCCCTCATCCGGTCGGCCTTCGCTTCGTCGGTGCCCACCTCGCTGGTGCCCTCTTCGTCGACGAGCGCTGCCGGGGTGCGCCGGGGGAGACCGAGGGGGCGATGCGGACGTCGGCCCGCGGTGCGGTGCGGTGCCGCCCGCCGGGTGGTGGCCGATTCGTCCCCCGGCGGGACCGTGTTGCGGGTCACGAGAGCCCTCCCGGACGAGACACCCGGACGTGATCCCCGGCCGGTGCCGCGGAGTACCCCACCCCTGGCCGTTTCACCCCTGGCGGGTGGCGGGTGGTGTGCTTCGTCCGGGGACCGGTGTTCACCGGATCGTCAGCGCCTTGCCCGCCAGGTCGGATTCGAGGGCGAGGTCGGAGTCGACCATCATCGCGATCAGTTCCTCGAACCCGACCTTCGGTTCCCAGCCCA
>NZ_JALKFU020000703.1 GCF_023242965.2 Frankia sp. AgKG'84/4 | reverse complement strand
GCGAGGCGGCCCGAGCGCAGGGCGAAGGAGATGCCCTCCCGCGTCCACGGGTCGAGCAGGCCGGCGGCGTCACCGGCGACGAGGACCCGGCCACGGCGCAGCGGCGAGCCGGGCGCCCGGACCCGGGTCAGGTGACCGGAATCGTGCTGGCGGGGAGCATCGGACAGCCCGAGCCGCTCGACGAGACGGCGGTAGTAGGTGCGCAGCGCGCCGCCTTCGGCCCGGTCGCCGATCACCCCGACGGTCAGCACCTGTCCCTTGGGGAACAGCCAGCCGTACGACCCGGGGACCGGCCCCCAGTCGATCAGCATCCGGCCGGCCCAGCGCCGCGCCACCGCCGGGTCAACGAGGAACTCGCCCTCCAGGCCCACGTCGACCTGGTCGCAGAGGACGCCGACGTGGGTGCCGCACCGCCCGGAGGTACCGTCCGCCCCGATGACGACCCGGGCCCGGACGTCCGCACCGCCGCGGACCCGCAGGGTGAGTCCGTCGGTGACGGCGGTGGCCCCCGTGCTGTCTCTTATAAACATCTGACCCTCCACACCAACAGATCT
>NZ_JALKFU020000702.1 GCF_023242965.2 Frankia sp. AgKG'84/4 | reverse complement strand
CACTAACTTATAAAGGAGAAGATAAAATCATGCAAATAAATTTTTTAACCGTTCTTATTAGTATAATTGTAAGTGTTGGAATCGTTAGCCTTGTGACAGGACAAATTCAATGGGGAATATTAGTGGGGCTTCTTGTAGGTGTGGGTAGTGCAAAATGGCTTAGATTAAAAAAACAAGAAGCTAAAGATGAAATTGAATATGTCGAAAGGGTAAATATTAACATTATGCAATACTCTTTACAAACATTTTCTATTTCCAATTTACTCCTTTTGGTTTATTTGTTAATCTCAGACCAGATTCTAAATGAGCAGTCGGTAAATGTAAGTCATTTAACCATTTACTTAATCATCACATTAATTGTTGCATTCTATGTCGTTCCATTTATAGCAAGGAAAAGATAAGAGCCAAAACTTTGAATTTAAACTTAAAGATGGAGGAATTATCAGTGAATCAAGTATTTATAATTACTGCAATCATACTTTTTGTATTAGCATTTCTCGTTGGAGTAAAGAAACAGACATGGTTATTATCAGGTTATAATCAAAGTAGAGTAAAAG
>NZ_JALKFU020000701.1 GCF_023242965.2 Frankia sp. AgKG'84/4 | reverse complement strand
GCCGCGCCTCGTCGCCGGCGGTCCGCTCGGCCAGCTCGCCCAGGCGAACCTGCGCGCCGGCGCTCGGCGCAGTGCCGCCACGGCGGCGCCCGTCATCGTGCTGTTCGCGTTTGTTATCGGCACGGCCGGCTCGCTCGACACCCTCGGCTCCGCGTCGCGCCAGGAGACCACCCGCACGCTGCGCGCCGACCTGGTCGTCACGGCGGATGCGGAGGCGACGGCACGTATCGCCGCGGTCGAGGGAGTCGCCGCGGTCTCCGAGGAGGTGCCCGTCGCCTTCGACCTCGGCGGGGTCGACGACGGCGAGGTCGAGTACGACTCGGCCGACGCGCGGTCGGTCGATCCCGCCGCCTACGCCCGCACGCACCGCCTCGACGTCCGCGCCGGCGCCCTCGCGGACCTGCGCGGCGACACCGTCGCCGTGCTCGGCTCGCACCGCAGGATCGGTTCGGTGCTGCGGACCAGGGTCGCGGGCCAGCCCCGGAACCTGCGTGTTGTCGCGCGGCTGCACGCCACGCTCGCCGGCCCCGCGTTCCTGCTGCCGGCCGGCGTCCGCG
>NZ_JALKFU020000700.1 GCF_023242965.2 Frankia sp. AgKG'84/4 | reverse complement strand
AGATAGGGGGGCTTACCTGCTAATGTTCCTTAACTAAAAAACTTAATAACATTGGAAACTTCTGATTTCATCTGTATCGATTCCAAAATACACCCATCTGCGCTGATTCCGTCTCCAACGGTAGCCTGCCACAGATCTCCTACCGACAAAGGTCGGATAAAACCAGAAAGAGCGACCGTTTGTAAGCCATACATAAGTGTAGCGGTACAAGCACCTTCTTATCGCACCCGGATCAACTGCATAAAGGCCTGCTTGCTGCATTTGCGGCACATAAGATGGAGGAGGGGAGGTCGGCGGGCCACCCTGTTGTGGGCCTCCGTATTGCGGGCCTCCATATTGCGGGCCTCCGTATTGCGGGCCTCCGTATTGCGGGCCTCCGTATTGCGGGCCTCCGTATTGTGGCGGACGGGGAGGTGGATATCCCCCGCCATATTGTCGGGGTGGTGTGTACTCTCCAAAATAATCATCACCGGTTAATGGCAGGTTATTCTGTAATTCTTCATCATCTACTCCATCAAAAGGAATCTGTGGGTAAAATGGTCCGTATTCATACATAAGC
>NZ_JALKFU020000699.1 GCF_023242965.2 Frankia sp. AgKG'84/4 | reverse complement strand
GGCGCCGATCAGGCGACCTCCCCGCGCCCGACCCCGGCGGACACGCCCCCCACCACGGCGGCGCAACCCTCCCCGACCACGCAGCGCACCCGGCCGCCCCGCGCCTCGGCCCCGCCACGCACCGGCGCGCCCCAGTCCATACCGGCCGCACAGTCCATACCGGCCGCACAGGCCCCACCGGCCGCCGGAGCGGGCCGAGGCAGCGCCGTGCCCCGCTCCACCGAACCGCAGTCCGACCCTGACCTCACTCTCGGTGACACAACCGAGGCGGGTCAGGAGACCTCCGCCGGCTTCACGGCCGCCACTGCTCTCCGCGCCGCGACCGACGTCGTCGCGATCGGTGACTCCATCACTGTCACCGGTTCCATCCCATCGGCCGCCCCCGCAGAATCAACCCTGCTGTCTCACCCCCTGCTGGTGGATCCGCTGATCGGGCCCGGCCACGCCCCTGTTCACGAGAAGGACGACCCCGCCCCGGCCGGTGGGCCGCTCGCCGACCAGCCGGGGACACCGCCGCGCGACCAGGCCTCGGCGGCGCTCGCCCCGCCCGTCCCCGCGG
>NZ_JALKFU020000698.1 GCF_023242965.2 Frankia sp. AgKG'84/4 | reverse complement strand
GCGTCACCCCTGGCGGGCGCGAGGTACGCACCGCCCGCGGGGCCGGGCGGCTCACTCTGCCGCCGGTCGACGGCGGAGGCCGGGACGGCGCGCTGCAGATCTCCGCCGGGGCCCGGGTGGCCCCTGGCCTGTCCGCCACGATCACGGCGCCCGGGGACGGTGCCGGCCCGGCCCGGGCCCGTTGTCTGCCCGTCTCGTCCCGCACCTGGTTCGCTGGGCCGTCGACGGTCGCGGGACGCGACCCGGTGGTCGTCTTCGCCAACCTGAGTGATCAGCCTGCGCAGGTCAGCGTGCGGGTGTACGCGGATGGTCCGGCCGGGCCCGCCCGGGCGGTGGCGGTGCCCGCCGGGCGGACGCTCACCCGCCGGCTGGCCGCGTTCGCCCCGGAAGCCACCGTGACGGCCCTGGACGTCCAGGTGACCGCCGGCCGACTGCTCGCCTGGGTGACGGACCGATCGAGCGCGGCCGGCCCGTTCACCGCCGCTCGGTTCGTCCCGGCGACCTCGCCGCCGGCCCGCCGGCTGCTGCTCGGCGGCGTCGTCGTGCCGCCCGGGCCGCCC
>NZ_JALKFU020000697.1 GCF_023242965.2 Frankia sp. AgKG'84/4 | reverse complement strand
GCGTCGCCCGTACCGCCCGAGCGCCCGGCCGCGGCGGACGGTACCCGGCCCGGTGCCCAGAGCTGCGGCCGCGGAATCGGCACCGGCGTCGTCACCGGCTCCTCGGCGTCGCCCTCGGCCGACCCGGTCGAGGGCTCGCCCGCGGACGGCCGTCGATACGGCTGCGCCCGCTGTTGCGCCGAGCCGCCAGCCCCGGATGGCCCAGCCGATTCAGACGTCCCAGACGTCCCAGACGTCCCAGACGTCCCAGACGTCCCAGACGTCCCAGATGTCCCAGACAGCCCGGACGACCCGGACGACCCGGACGACCCGGACGACCCAGACGACCCAGACGACCCAGGTGACCCGGACGGTTCCGAGGACTCGGAAGATCCGGATGGCTCCGGCATTCCCGGTCCGGACGTCCGTGGCGACTCGGCTGCGCCCGGCGTGCCCGACGTGCCCGGCGAGTCCCGCGGCTCGAACGAACGTGGCGTTCCCGCTGATCGGTCCGTGGCCGCACCCCGCGGCGCCGGCTCGCGCGGGCCGGGGGTGACAGTGGCGGCGGTGGTCGGCCCGGCC
>NZ_JALKFU020000696.1 GCF_023242965.2 Frankia sp. AgKG'84/4 | reverse complement strand
AAAAGAGAAAGGTCCGGTGGGGGGCCGTGTCGCGGCGTATTAACGACCGGGTGGTCGCCGTGCCGCGTCTGCTCGCCTGGTACGGCGAAGGCGCCCCGCTGCCGGACCCGGCGCTCTGCGCGGCGCGCCGCGCCCTCGACGAGCACTACGCGGACGAGCTCGGCGAGGCGCTCGCCACCGCCGGGCTGTGCCTCTACCGCGACGGGCGCGACAGCGTCGCCTGGCACGGTGACCGGATCGGGCGCGGCGCGTCGGTCGACACGATGGTCGCGATCGTCGTGCTGGGCAGCCCACGGCCGTTGCTGCTGCGCCCGCGCGGCGGCGGCCCGGCGACGCGCTTCGACCTCGGCCACGGCGACCTGCTGGTCATGGGCGGCAGCTGCCAGCGCACCTGGGACCACGCCGTGCCGAAGACGGCGCGTGCGGTCGGGCCGCGGATCAGCGTGCAGTTCCGCCCGCGTGACGTCCGGTGAGCGCCCGCCGAACCGGGCCGCCCGGCGCCCCGCGACCGTCTCCAGGGGCCCGGTCAGGGCTGGTAGGGGCGCACGGCCCGGGCGTCGCGCAGCGC
>NZ_JALKFU020000125.1 GCF_023242965.2 Frankia sp. AgKG'84/4 | reverse complement strand
GTCGTCCCGGTGGTGGCGGTGGCGGCGGTCGGCCGGCCGCGGGTGGCCGTGGTCGCGGCGGCACGACGGCCGGTGCGTTCGGCCCCGGTGGCCGTGGACGCCCCGGTCGCCAGCGCAAGTCCAAGCGCGCGAAGCGGCAGGAATGGGAGAGCGGGCTCGAGGCGCCGCGCATGGGCGCGATGGTCCCCCGTGGCAACGGGCAGGCCATCCGACTTCCGCGCGGAGCGTCGTTGGCGGACTTCGCCGACAAGATCGACGCGAACCCGGGCGCGCTGGTCCAGGTCGTGTTCACCCAGCTCGGCGAGATGGTGACCGCGACCCAGTCCTGCACCGACGAGACGCTGCAGCTGCTCGGCGTGACGCTGGGCTACGAAGTGCAGATCGTCAGCCCGGAGGACGAGGACAAGGAGCTGCTGGAGAGCTTCGACCTGACCTTCGGCGGCGACTACGACGACGACGTCGAGCTCACGATCCGTCCACCGGTCGTGACCGTCATGGGTCACGTCGACCACGGTAAGACGAAGCTCCTCGACGCCATCCGCTTCACCGACGTGGTCGCCGGCGAGGCCGGCGGCATCACCCAGCACATCGGCGCCTACCAGGTGCGCTCCATGGTCGACGGCAACGAGCGGCCGATCACCTTCATCGACACCCCGGGTCACGAGACCTTCACCGCGATGCGTGCGCGTGGTGCCCAGGTCACCGACATCGTGGTGCTGGTGGTCGCGGCGGACGACGGTGTGAAGCCGCAGACGATCGAGGCGCTCAATCACGCCCAGGCGGCCGGCGTGCCGGTGGTCGTGGCCGTCAACAAGGTCGACAAGGAGGGCGCCGACCCGGCCAAGGTCCGCGGTCAGCTCACCGAGTACGGCCTGCTGGCGGAGGAGTACGGCGGCGACACGATGTTCGTCGACGTCTCCGCGCGCAACAAGACCAACATCGACGGCCTGCTCGAGGCCATCATCCTGACCGCCGACGCCTCGCTGGACCTGCGGGCGGCGACGGGCACGGAGGCCCAGGGCGTGGCGATCGAAGGTCGACTCGACCGCGGTCGCGGTCCGGTGGCGACGGTGCTGGTCCAGCGCGGCACGCTGCGGGTCGGGGACTCGGTGGTCGCCGGCGAGGCCTTCGGCCGCGTCCGCGCCATGCTCGACGAGCACGGTGGCCAGGTCACCGAGGCCGGGCCCGCCCGGCCGGTGCAGGTGCTCGGCTTCACCAGCGTCCCCGATGCCGGGGACAACTTCCTGGTGGTGCCCGAGGACCGGGTCGCCCGCCAGATCGCCGAGCGTCGCCAGGCCCGGGAGCGCAACGCGGAACTCGCGCTCAGCCGTGGCCGTCCGACCCTGGAGAACATCCTGGAGCGGATGAAGGAGGGCGAGAAGACCCAGCTCAACCTCATCCTCAAGGGCGACGTCTCCGGTTCCGTCGAGGCTCTCGAGGACGCCCTGCTCAAGATCGATGTCGGCGACGAAGTCGGCCTGCGGATCATCGACCGTGGCGTCGGCGCGATCACCGAGACCAACGTCATGCTGGCGTCGGCGTCGGACGCGGTGATCATCGGCTTCAACGTCAGGCCGCAGGGCAAGGCGACGGAGCTGGCGGACCGCGAGGGCGTGGAGGTCCGCTACTACTCGGTGATCTACCAGGCCCTCGAGGACATCGAGAACGCCCTCAAGGGCATGCTCAAGCCGGTCTACGAGGAGGCCCAGCTCGGCACCGCCGAGGTGCGAGAGGTCTTCCGCGTGCCCCGCATGGGCAACGTCGCGGGTGCGCTGGTCCGCAGCGGCATCATGCGCCGCAACGTCAAGGCACGCCTCATCCGCGATGGCGTGGTCGTGGCGGACAACCTCACGGTCGAGTCGCTCAAGCGGTTCAAGGACGACGCGACCGAGGTCCGTGAGGGCTACGAGTGCGGTATCGGTCTCGGTTCGTTCAACGACATCAAGGTCGACGACGTGATCGAGGCGTTCGAGCAGCGGGAGGTTCCCCGCGCCTGAGACACATGGCTGATCGGTGCCGGCCGGATCACTCCGGCCGGCACCGCCCGGCCCGTGCCACACAGCGGGACACGATCATGTGGATCGGGACCCTCAGCCTGGATCTCCTTCTCGGGGATGTGCATTCGCTGAAGGAGAAGCGGTCGGTGGTGCGGCCGATCGTGGCCGAGCTGCGCCGCCGTTTCGCGATCAGCGTCGCTGAGACCGGAGCGCTCGACCTGCACCGCCGCGCCGAGGTCGGCATGGCGGTGGTCGCCGCCGACCGTGCGCACTGCGTGGAGGTCCTGCGTTCGTGCGAGCAGCTCGTGGCGCAGCGGCCCGAGGTGGAGATTCTCGCCGCGCGCGAGCGTCTCCTCGCCGAGGACGACGCCGACCCGCCGTTGCCGGCGGATCTCCCGGACTGACGGAAACAGCCCGGACTGACCGAAAGAGCCCTGTCGCGGCGCGGGACGCTCTCCGCGGCGCGGGACAGCCTCGGCGTCACGGCGCCGGCGGCGCCCGCGCGGATGGTCGAGCGTGGGAGTCCGCGGTGGGGGAGACGGAGCTAGGAGGTGGACGGTGGCTGATCCGGCCCGTGCACGGCGGCTGGCCGTGCGGATTCGTGAGATCGTCGCGTCATCGCTGGAGCGCGGCGTGAAGGATCCTCGGCTGGGCATGGTCACGGTCACAGATGTGCGGGTGACGCCGGACCTGGTCGACGCGACGGTCTTCTACACCGTCTACGGCGACGAGGACGACCGGCGCGCGTCCGCGCTGGCGCTCGAATCGGCGCGCGGCCTGCTGCGCAGCCAGGTTGGCCGCGCCACCGGGGTGAAGGTCACCCCGACCCTGACGTTCGTGCACGACAGACTGCCCGACGACGCGAAGCACATGGAGGACCTGCTCAGCGTCGCCCGGGAGCGGGACGCACGGCTCGCGGAGGCCCGCCGTGATGCGCTTCCGGCCGGTGACGAGGATCCCTATCGGCATCCGCGGGTCGCCGAGGACGACGCCGACGCCGCCGCCGCCGGCGACCCGTTCGCCACGGATGATCTTGACAGTGGTGATGATGTGGAGCCTGATCGGGCCTCATCGGAAGGCGCGCCAACGTCCGGGTATCGGGAGTGACTCGGCGCTGACGGGAACGAGCCGTCCGCGAACCGGACGGTGGCGTACACGGCGAGGGGATTGGCGATGACCGAGGTGAGCGATTCCGGGGCGGTTGTCGGTCCGCCGGCGCTCCGGGGGGGCCAGTACACGCCGGACCCGCCGTCCTGCGCGGCGCGGGCGGAGCTGGTGGCGGCTCTCATCGACGCCGTGTCGGCGCGCGCGGAGATCCTTCTCGTCGCGCACGTGCACCCGGACGCGGACAGTCTCGGCTCGGCACTGGCCCTGGGGCTCGCACTGCGGGCGGCGGGCGGGCGGGTGCGGGTGAGCTTCGACGCGAAGCCGTTCGCCGTACCGCGCACGCTGGGTTTCCTCGCCGGTCAGGACCTGCTCGTCGATCCGGTGCTGATCACCGATGTGCCGGGGCTGGTCGTCTGTCTGGACGCCGACAGCCGGCCTCGGCTCGGGCGGCTCGGGCACCTGGCCGCGGCGACCCGGGTGGCCGTGATCGATCACCACCTCTCGAACACCGGCTTCGGTGACCTCAACCTGGTCGATCACGAGGCGCCCTCGACCAGCGCGCTGGTCGTTGACGTGATCGACGCCCTCGGCGTGCCGCTCGACGCGGACATGGCCGCGGCGATCTACGCCGGGCTCGTGACCGACACGGTGTCGTTCCAGCGCCCGGCGACGAACCCCGCGGTGCACCGGCTCGCGGCCAGGCTGCTGGCGACCGGCATCCGCCATGATCTGATCAGCCGGGCCCTGTGGGACAGCCACCGTTTCGGCTGCCTCAAGCTGCTCGGCGTGGTCATCGACCGGGCCCGCCTGGAGCCCGAGCACGATCTGGTCTGGACCTGGTGCGGGCAGCAGGATCTGCGCCGGGCGGGCGTCGCCCTGGACGAGATCCAGGGGTTCATCGACACCCTGCGGATGGTGTCGGAGGTGGAGGTCGCGCTGATCTGCAAGCAGGAGGGCGGGGCGTGGAAGGTCTCCCTGCGCTCCCTCGGTGGCATCGACGTGGGCGCGCTGTGCACCGGCCTCGGTGGCGGCGGCCATCACCTCGCCGCCGGCTTCGCCTCCACGGCGGAACTCGGTGCGCTCATGGACGAGGTGCGGGCGGCCCTCGCGGGCGCTCCACGGCTGTCCAGCCCGACGATCCGGGCCCTCACCGGCCCGGATGACGCTGCTGGACGCGCGGCGGTGCCGGCACCGGCCCGGGCCGGGCCGGACGTGACCGTCGCGGGCGCGTCGGGGCGCGTCGGGCCGGTGGGCCGCCCCCTGGGAGTGCGGTGAGCCCGCGTTCCCGGCCGGTCGCCGGTCCGCAGGTCGACGGGCTGGTCGTCGTCGACAAGCCGGCCGGGTGCACGTCGCATGACGTGGTCGCGCGCGCCCGGCGCATCCTCGGGCAGCGCCGGGTCGGCCACGCCGGCACCCTCGACCCGATGGCCACCGGCGTCCTGCTGCTCGGCGCCGGGCGCGGCACCCGACTACTCGGCCACCTCGCCCTCACGGACAAGGTGTATGACGCGACGATCCGCCTCGGCCGGACGACCACGACCGATGACGCGCAGGGCGAGCCGCTCGAGGACCGGCCGGTCGACGTCGAACCGGATCGACTCGCCCGGGAGATGGCGGCCCTGACCGGCGTGATCGATCAGGTGCCCTCGAGCGTCAGCGCCGTGAAGGTGGACGGGGTGCGCGCCTACGCCAGGGTGCGCGCGGGTGAACAGGTCACCCTCGCCGCCCGGCGGGTCACGGTGCACCGCTTCGACCTGCTCGCCCGCCGCGGCACGGGCGGCACGCCCGATCCGGCGGGAACCGACCTGGACGTGACGGTCAGCTGCTCCAGCGGCACCTACATCCGGGCGTTGGCCCGCGATCTCGGCGCGGCGCTGGGCTGCGGAGGGCATCTGACGGCGCTGCGGCGCACGGTCGTGGGACCGTTCGGGCTGGACCGGGCGGTGAGCCTCGACACGTTCGGTGAGCTGGGCCGCGCGGCGGTGACTCCGCTGGCGGAGGCGGTCGCAGCGGGGTTCGCCCGCCGGGATGTGCCCGCCCCGGCGGCGGTCGACGTGTCCCATGGCCGCCGATTGGCCCCGGTCGGACAACCGGGGACCTACGGTGTTTTCGGCCCGGACGGGGCAGTGCTGGCCCTCGTCGAGGAGACGGCGGACGCGGTCCGCTCGCTGGTCGTGTTCGCCCCGGCGTGACCGGCGCCCCGCCGACGGTGGGTGCCGGCCGGACCGCGCCGCGCGAGAATGTCCTAGGCTTCCCCCGTGCAAACGTGGCGAGGCGCGGAGAACACGCCGGCCGACTGGGGCGGCGGGGTCGTCACGATCGGCTTCTTCGACGGGGTGCACCTCGGGCATCGGCAGATCATCGGTCGTGCGGTGCGGCGTGCCCATGAGCGCGGCGAGCGCGCCGGGGTGCTCACCTTCGACCCGCATCCGGGGGAGGTGCTGCGCCCCGGGAGTCATCCCGCGCTGCTGACGACGCTTCGTCACAAGGCGGAGCTGCTCGCGGCGATCGGCGTGGACGCCCTGTGCGTGCAGCCGTTCACGCCGGAGTTCAGCCGAGTCCCGCCCACGGACTTCGTCCGCGACGTGCTGGTCGATCACCTGCGGGCGAGCGTCGTGGTGGTAGGGGAGAACTTCAGCTACGGCCACCGGGCGGCCGGCAGGCTGGCCACCCTGACGGCCGACGGGGCCCGGGCGGGGTTCGAGGTCGAAGGGGTCCGCCTGGTCCGCTCGGGCGAGGAGGTGCTGTCCTCGACGGGTATCCGCCGCCGCGTCGCCGACGGCGAGGTGGAGGCGGCCGCGGCCGCGCTGGGGCGTCCCCACCGGGTCGAGGGCGTCGTCGTGCACGGCGACGCGCGCGGGCGGACGATCGGCTACCCGACGGCCAACATCGAGGTGACGCCCTGGGCGGCAGTGCCGGCGGACGGCGTCTA
The DNA here is from genome assembly GCF_023242965.2 of Frankia sp. AgKG'84/4. Taxonomy (GTDB): domain Bacteria; phylum Actinomycetota; class Actinomycetes; order Frankiales; family Frankiaceae; genus Frankia. Next base: position 5,131 of record NZ_JALKFU020000125.1, on the reverse strand, counting down.
CGCCGGGTTCGCCTGCCTGGCCGACCGGCGCCAGCCGGCCGCCATCTCGATCGGCACGAATCCGACCTTCGCCGGGCGGGAACGGCGGGTCGAGGCGTTTCTGCTGGACTTCGACGGGGATCTCTACGGTCAGTACCTCGCCTACGAGTTCACCCACCGGCTGCGCCCGACGTTGCGGTTCGACTCGGTGGACGACCTGGTCACCCAGATGGCCGCCGATGTCGAGACGACCCGGGCGGTCACGCTGCCCGTGTGACCGCGCCCGGGTGCCCCCTGTCCGGCCGGGAGTTCCGCTGCGCGGGCGGCGTCCGCAGGTCCGTGGACGGCCGCAGGACGGCCGGTGGCCGGCCGGTTCCCCTCGGATTGATAGGCTTCGGGATCAGGCGGGTGCGGCGTGACCGGATCAGGCGGCGAACAGGCCGCCGACCGGGGTGTCGGTCCGGGTGTTGAAGACCCCGGGCGCGCGCCGTCCCGAGACAGAATGGAAAGGTGCAGCGTGCCGCTCGCGAGCGACGTCAAGCAGAAGATCATGTCCGACTACGCCACCGTGGAACGGGACACCGGCTCGCCGGAGGTCCAGGTCGCGATGCTGACCAGGCGGATCAGCGACCTCACCGAGCACCTCAAGGTGCACAAGCACGACCACCACAGCCGTCGTGGCCTGCTGCTGCTCGTTGGTCGCCGCCGCCGACTGCTGAACTACCTGTCGAAGACGGACATCAACCGATACCGGGCGCTGATCGAGCGCCTCGGACTTCGGCGATAGCGCGGAGAGGGAGCGGCCCCGCCGGGGACGCTCCCTCTGACGCATCGGGGGTAGAACTCCGGATGCGTCGCCCCGTCGGCGGGATCGCCCGTCGGCGGGCGGAGGACCTGACCGGGTCCGTGGTGGCGAGAGCCGCCGGTCCTCGGTCGTGGTCGCCGGGAGCGGGCCTGACCCGTGGCCCCGGGGGCTTCGACTGAGCACCGGCATCGGCATCTTCGAGGACGCGGACCCGGCCGGAGATCAAGATCGGCTGCGTGGACCCGGCCGACAAAGAGGATGGAGTGGTTCGAGTGGACGACTCGACACATGCGGCCGAGGCAGTCATTGCGACTCCGGCCGGCAACCGCACGGTGCGGTTCGAGACCGGTCGGCTGGCCAGGCAGGCCGCCGGTTCGGTCGTCGCCTACCTGGGCGACACAATGGTGCTTTCGGCGACGACAGTCAGCAAGCAGCCGAAGGAACAACTCGACTTCTTCCCGTTGACGGTGGACGTCGAGGAGCGGATGTACGCCGCCGGGCGCATTCCCGGCTCGTTCTTCCGGCGCGAGGGGCGGCCTAGCGAGGACGCGATCCTCACGTGCAGGCTCATCGACCGACCACTGCGCCCCTCGTTCGCGAAGGGCCTGCGCAACGAGATCCAGGTCGTCGCCACGGTGCTGGCGCTTGATCCGGACACGCTCTACGACGTCGTTGCGATCAACGCGGCGAGCGCGTCGACGACGCTGTCCGGCCTGCCGTTCACCGGCCCGATCGGCGCGACCCGCGTCGGCTACGTCGACGGCGAGTGGATCGCCTTCCCGACCCACTCCGAGCTGGCCCGGGCGACCTTCGACATGGTCGTCGCCGGCCGCGTCGTGGACGGCGGCGACGTCGCGATCATGATGGTCGAGGCGGAGGCCACCCCGGGCACGGTCGAGCTGATCGCGGGCGGCGCCCCGGCGCCGACCGAGGAGGTCGTCGCGGCTGGCCTGGAGGCTGCCAAGCCCGCCATCCGCGAGCTGTGTCGGGCGCAGAGCGAGCTGGCTGGGCTCGCCGGCAAGGCCACCCGGGAGTTCCCGGTCTTCATCGATCACCACGACGACGTGCTCGACGCGCTGAGCGCGGCGGTCGGCGACGAGCTGTCCGCGGCGCTGCGCATCGCTGGCAAGGCCGAGCGGGAGACCGAGCTCGACCGGGTCCGCCAACTGGCGCTCGAGAAGGTCGCCGCCCAGTTCGAGGGCCGCGAGAAGGAGATCGCCCCCGCCTACCGGGCGTTGACCAAGAAGCTCGTCCGCTCCCGGATCGTCACCGAGGGAGTCCGGATCGACGGCCGGTCGACGGCCGAGATCCGTGAGCTGTCCGCCGAGGTGGACTACATCCCGCGGGTGCACGGCTCGGCGCTGTTCGAGCGGGGCGAGACCCAGATCCTCGGCGTGACCACGCTGGCGATGCTGCGCATGGAGCAGACGGTCGACACGCTCAACCCCGACCGCACCAAGCGCTACATGCACAACTACAACTTCCCGCCGTACTCCACCGGTGAGACCGGTCGGGTGGGTTCGCCGAAGCGGCGCGAGATCGGCCACGGGGCGCTCGCGGAGCGGGCGCTGCTGCCGGTGCTGCCCAGCCGCGAGGAGTTCCCCTACGCGATCCGCCAGGTCTCCGAGGCGCTGAGCTCCAACGGCTCGACGTCGATGGGCTCGGTCTGCGCGAGCACCCTGTCGCTGCTCAACGCCGGTGTGCCGCTGAAGGCGCCGGTGGCCGGCATCGCGATGGGCCTGATCCACGCCGACGACGCCTACGTGACGCTGACCGACATCCTCGGAGCCGAGGACGCCTACGGCGACATGGACTTCAAGGTCGCCGGCACCCGCGACTTCGTCACCGCGCTGCAGCTCGACACCAAGCTCGACGGCATCCCGGCCTCGGTGCTGGCGGCGGCGCTGCAGCAGGCCCGCGGCGCCCGGCTGACGATCCTCGACGTGATGGCCGAGGCCATCGGCAGCCCGGACGAGATGTCCGCGCACGCCCCGCGGGTCATCTCGGTGAAGATCCCGGTCGACAAGATCGGCGAGGTCATCGGGCCCAAGGGTAAGATGATCAACCAGATTCAGGCCGACAGTGGCGCCGAGATCACCGTCGAGGACGACGGCACGATCTACATCGGCGCGGCGGACGGCCCGGCGGCCGAGCTCGCCCGGTCGGCGATCAACGCGATCGCCAACCCGCAGATGCCCGAGGTCGGCGAGCGCTACCTCGGCACGATCGTGAAGATCACCAACTTCGGCGCGTTCGTGTCGCTCACCCCCGGCCGAGACGGTCTGCTGCACGTCTCCAAGCTCAAGCAGCTCTCGGGCGGCAAGCGAGTGGAGAAGGTCGAGGACGTGCTCACCGTGGGGCAGAAGCTCCAGGTCGAGATCACCGAAATCGACAGCCGCGGCAAGATCAGCCTCTCGCCGAGTGCCGAGGCCGCGGACGCGGCGGCAGCGTCCTGATCGCCGCGTCATGACCGACATCCCCCTGCCCGGCCTGGCCCGTGACCCGGGTTCCGCGGGCTCAGCCAGCCAGTCTCTGCTGGACGGCACCGTGCGTCGCACGGTGCTGCCCGGCGGCCTGCGCGTCATCACCGAGCGCGTGCCGGGGGTGCGGTCGGCCGCGATCGGCGTGTGGGTCGGCGTCGGCTCCCGGGACGAGACCCCGGTGACCGCCGGCTGCTCCCATTACCTCGAGCACCTCCTGTTCAAGGGGACGCCGACGCGCGACGCGCTGACCATCAGCGCGTCCGTGGAGGCGGTCGGCGGCGATCTGAACGCGTTCACCGGCAAGGAGTACACCTGCTACTACGCGCGGGTGCTCGACTCCGACCTGCCGATGGCCGTTGACGTCGTCGCCGACATGGTCACCAACTCGCTGGTGACCGCGGACGACGTCGAGGCCGAGCGTGGCGTGATCCTCGAGGAGATCGCCATGCACGAGGACGACCCGGGCGACGTCGTGCACGACGTGTTCGCCGAGGCGATGCTCGGCTCCTCGGCGCTCGGCCGGCCGGTGCTCGGCACGATCGAGTCGATCGAGGGCCTCGGGCGGGAGACGATCGCGGAGTACTACCGCTCCCGGTACGTCCCGCCGGCACTGGTGGTCTCGGTCGCGGGCAACCTGGAGCACGACCAGGCCCTCGAGCTGGTCGCGAAGGCGTTCGGTCGGGGCAACGGCACCGGCGGCGGTCACCCGTCCTCGGTGCGCGCCGGGCGTTACGAGTACCCGCCAGCGCCTGGCATTGTCGTCTCCGAACGGCCCACCGAGCAGGCCAACCTGGTGCTCGGCACAGTCGGCCTGTCTCGCCACGACCCGCGCCGGTTTGCCCTCGGGGTGCTCACCAGCGCGCTGGGCGGCGGCATGAGTTCCCGGCTGTTCCAGGAGATCCGGGAGAAGCGCGGGCTGGCCTACTCGGTCTACTCGTTCACCTCCCACTTCGCCGACGCCGGGCTGTTCGGCGTCTACGCCGGCTGTGCGCCCCGGCGGGCCGACGAGGTGCTGGCGATCGCCCGCGACGAGATCCGGTCGATCGCCGAGCGCGGGATCACCGCCGAGGAGCTCGACCGGGCCCGGGGGCAGAGCCACGGCTCGCTGCTGCTCGGGCTGGAGGACACCGGGTCGCGGATGAGCCGGCTCGGCAAGAGCGAACTGGTCCACGGCGAGCTGCTGTCCGTGGACGAGATCATCGCCCGGGTCGACGCGGTGTCCCTCGACGACGTCACCGCGATCGCCGCGAAACTGGCGGAGCAGCCCTGGGCCCTGGGCGTCATCGGGCCGTTCGACGACCACGACTTCAGCGCGGCCGTCGCCCGCTGACCCGTTCTTCGGGTCGGGCATGGCGGCGGGCGGAGGAGGAGACGCATGAGCGAGCGGCTCGCGGTGGGTGTGCTGGGTGCGCGGGGCCGGATGGGTGCCACGGTGTGCGCCGCCGTCGAGGCGGCGCCGGACCTGGCACTCGTCGCCGCCCTCGACGCCGGGGAGGACCGCGGCCCGCTCGCTGCCGCCGACGTGGTCGTCGACTTCACCACGCCGGACGCGGTGCTCGAGAACATCCGCTGGTGCGTCGAGGCCGGCCGCCATGTCGTCGTCGGAACCACCGGCTTCGACGACGAGCGCCTCGCGACGGTGCGCGGCTGGCTCGGCGAGGTGCCGAAGACGGGTGTGCTCGTCGCGCCGAACTTCGGCGTCGCCGCCGTGCTCATGATGATGTTCGCGGCCCGTGCGGCGCGGTTCTTCGACTCCGTCGAGATCGTCGAGCTGCACCATCCGAACAAGGTCGACGCCCCCAGCGGCACCGCCCGGCGCACCGCCGAGCTGGTCGCGCGGGCCCGCGAGGCCGCGGGCCTGGCG